>JBBQRC010000354.1:0-5920 GCA_038215215.1 Pirellulales bacterium | reverse complement strand
CATTCGGGCGTCGAATTTCGCAGCAGTGGTGACCCAGTTCTCTACCTCTCAAATCCCAGCGGCATCGATCCACTGGCGCAGCAGCAAACGCTAGCGGCCGTCTCGAAATTGAATCGCGGCCGCCTGGACGTGTTAAAAGATCCCGAAATCGCGACGCGGATTAACGCCTACGAAATGGCGTTTAGGATGCAATCTAGCGCCCCAGAAGCGATGCAGATGCAGTCCGAACCACAGCACATTCTGGACATGTACGGCGCCCAACCTGGTGTCAGCTCGTTTGCGAACAATTGTTTGCTCGCGAGGCGACTCGTCCAACGCGGTGTACGCTTCGTCCAACTGTTTCACGAATCCTGGGATCAACACGGCGCATTGCAGAAGGACTTGCAACGCAATTGCCTCGACACGGATCAAGCTTGTGCAGCGCTAGTGGCTGACCTCAAGCAACAAGGTATGCTCGAAGATACCCTGGTCATTTGGGGCGGAGAATTTGGTCGCACGCCCATGGTTCAAGGTGGTAACGACGGCCGCGATCATCATCCGAATTCATTTACGATGTGGTTAGCCGGAGGCGGTGTGAAACCCGGGGTGACGCACGGGGCGACCGATGAGCTCGGCTTTAACGCCACCGAGCAGGTCGTGCATGTGCATGATTTACATGCCACCATCCTGCACTTGCTCGGTTTCGATCATAAGCGGCTCACCTTTCGGTTCCAAGGACGTGACTACCGCTTGACCGATGTCCACGGCAACGTCCTGACAGATTTACTCGCTTAATTTTGAGAAAGTTGATGACCAGCATTCCCTTTCTGCCCCGTTGCCCAACTTGCGACCTGACCGTTAGCGAGTCCGCCAACAAAAAATTTATGCCCTTTTGCAGCGCGCGCTGCCAGCTCATCGATCTAGGGCGTTGGCTCTCCGAAGAAAACACCGTCCCCGTCGACCGTGAGGACGATAACCAGGATCAACCCACACCTGGCAAGCCGGTTCTGCCACCCGGCTGGCACGACGCCTGAGCTGGGCCAATTTCTGCGTTGGGCCAATTTCTGTGCGGGGCCAGTTTCTGTGCGGGGCCGATTTCTGCGCTGGGCCAGTCTCTGGCGATGCGGAAAGCACTGCCAGTTGAAGCAGCCGCGCTGAGCTCATTCAACAAAAACAGCCTCCACGGTTGGGTGGAGGCTGGTTGAGAGTTGAGAGTTGAGAGTTGAGAGTTGAGAGTTAAAAGTTGAGAGTTTGTAGCGAGGTGGAAGTTTCCTAAGCACAATCCGGTTAGGGTAATCCGGCCCGTTAGGGGAATCCGGCCAACGGTTTGGTGGACTGGCCAGGCGTCTGATGAACAATCTGGTAAGTTACTTTCGTTTCAATGCCGACATCCCCTTCCAAATCCGTTTTAAAGTGAATCGCTGAGCGGATTTCGCCATCCTGGGCTGCGGCATTGGGAAGTAACTTGAGGTTAATGAAATGGACTTTGCGTGGCTCAGCAGCCGGCTCAAAACGCACTTCCATATTCTCGGCCTGGACATCGACTAGGCGAAATACCTTCTGGCTGCGAAGTACGAATCGCTGTTCTATCGCTTCCCCCGCCTTGAGTTCACCGAGAGCGAGGCTTTGCGGACTAACCTGTAAAATTGGCTGTACGTCAGCGATCACTGCCAAAGGCACCGTCTTGAGTCGCAAATCGTTGGTTTCCAGTACAATCTGGCTATTCAATGGACCCTCTGGTGCGGTCGCTTGTAGATCAGCAAAAATTTTGTACTGAATGCGACCATTTGCGCGGGACACTTCCTCAAAATCGGCTTTTAAGAAGGGCTCGGTAGGGGCCAACTTAACGATTTTCCAGTCGCTCTTGCCGGCGTAATCGAGCATGATCTCCGTCTTCTTCGAGCTGCCCTCTTCAACACCGCCAAAGTTTGCTTCGCCTGGGTTGAAGACAATATCGCTGCGAATGTACCCGCGCACCGTCAATTGCAATTCGGTGCGCACGGGTTTATCAATCGCCACGGTCAACGTCGCTTGCTTTTGTCCAGTAAAAGTGCCCGTGTTAAAACGAGCCAGTAGATAGCCCGTCGCACCCGGCTTAATCCAATCGTCTTCGACGATCGGAGTCGTGCATCCGCAGCTCGCACGCACGCCGCTGATATGCAAATCTTGGGGGTAAATATTGGTAATCGCGAAGCGATGTTCCGTTTTCGCGGAACGTGCGACGGTCCCGAAGTCATGAGCCCGCTGTTCAGCGGCGATCATTTGACGAGGGTTTTGCTGAACATTTTGCTGGGCAGGCACTTGGGCAAATGCCTGTGGCGCCAGCGACGCACTCATCGCGCAAGTAAATAGCAACGAACGCATGGACGGTAACTCCACGGAAAATTTGGGTTGGTAACTGTCCGGCTGTGGTTTAGACGGCTGACTGAGGGGAGAGTTTGGAGCGGACCCAACAGCAGCAACCATAGGACAGTGAAGGTTTTTCCTCTACTCCCTTTATCTTACGTTTTGACCCAAAAAAACCAAACCGACCGCCGCATATTTATCAAGTTTCCTTTTGCTCACAACAAACCAGCTAACTTCAGAGCAAAGTTCGCAGGTCGCACTTCTCGCCCGGGCGGAACAACCGGCTCAACATCACCGCGGAGCACCTAAGCCCCGCTGCGACCGAATTCGCCAATTCTTGACCAACGCACTCATTTTGCAGTTAAAAAAATCGCTCTTTACCTAGACGGACAATCTGTTCACAATACCCCCGGTTTGCCGAACGCACGGCGGGCGGTTGACTAGCCGGTGACTCAATGGATCGAGTCCCACAATATCGTTTGGTACCTTGGGAAGTGGTTGCTAACTCACACCAGCAACCCGACGCGTCCCAGGGGTAATCCACGCAAAAAACACCTAGCAAGGGAGTGCAAACAGTGCGCGTTTGGAGCTTATTAACCACGTTTGTTTTGGGAAACATCTTGACCGCCACGCTGGTGGTCGCTCAACAACCTGCTGCCGCCAGCAGCCCAGCACGTTCGCCTATCGCCGTCGTTGATGTCGGTTTTGTGCTGAAGAATCATCCGACCATGAAGGCGAATATCGAGCGCATTGAAACGGAAATGAAAAAGGCGGACGAAGAGTTCGCTGCCAAGCGCGATGCGATTATCAAGCAGATGGAGCAACTCAAAGTTCAGTTCAACGAAGGGACGCCTGATTACGAACGCCAAGAGAAAATGATCGCCGAAGGGGATACCAATTTCCGCCTCGAGTTAGTCAAGAAGCGCAAGGAATTCGATGAAGCCCGGGCAGGCGTCATTTTCAAGATCTACTCGGACATCAACACACTGGTCAAGTTCTACTGCGAGAACACAGGTACCAGCATTGTGATGCGTGTCAGTCGTGAGACCATGGACCCCAAGAAGCCGGAAACGGTGCAGATGGTCATGGCTCAAGAAGTACTTTTCTTCCAGCCCAGCGCTGACATCAGCGATTGGATTCTTCAAGGTCTCAACCAGAACGCTGGTACTGCACCTGCCGGGCAAACCAACGCTGCGGCCAGACCTGCTGCGTCGGCCAACGCTCCTGTCCGAAAATAAGCTGCCTCGCCAGCAGGCGAGATTTGTGCTCTTGGGATTTTTTACCAGGGCGTTTAGGGCTGGTGAAAACAGCCGCTTAAACGCTCCTCAGTTTGCGCTCAGACAGGGAAGTCATGCGGGCGGGAAGATATCAACATACGATCACGCGTCCATGTCAGGTTAGCGGCCGCGGCTACTGGAGTGGCCAGCCAATCACGCTAACCTTCTTGCCCGCGCCAGCCGAATCCGGTGTTCGCTTCGTGCGCACCGACCTGCTCGATCGCCCCTCCGTGGAGGCGCTCGCCGAGCATCGCGTCGCCATGCAACTCCGCACCCGCCTGGCTAAAGGCCCTGCAATCGTGGACATGGTCGAACATGTCTTGGCCGCTCTTTACGGACTGAAAATCGATAATGTCGAGATTCATTGCTCAGGCTGCGAAATGCCCGGGCTGGATGGCAGCAGCCTCGCTTACGCATTGGCGCTCGACGAGGCAGGCATCACGCCACTACGCAGTCGTCGGCAAACGCTGCGGATCACCCAACGCGTTCGAATTTCCGAAGGTTCGCAATGGATCAGCGTCGAGCCGACCGACGGCGATTGCCTCAATCTGGAATATCGACTTGACTACGGTCAAGGCAACCCCATTGGGTCGGCCACCTATGCCACCAAGGTCAATGAGGACGCCTTTTACCACAGCTTAGCATCCGCTCGCACTTTCATTACTTTGCGCGAGGCGGAACTGTTGCAAGAGAAGGGTTTGGCCAAACACGTTACCACGCGTGACCTGCTGGTCTTTGACAGTGCTGGCCCCATCGACAACTCACTCCGGTTCAATGATGAATGCGCCCGTCACAAGACGTTGGATCTCTTAGGTGATCTAGCGTTGACCGGCATCGATTTGGTAGGAAAGGTCGTCGCCAGCCGCAGTGGCCATCAAATGAATGGTCGAATGGCGGCTCAATTGCGTCAAGAATTTATAAAATTGCAGAATGGAAGTCGCGAAAGTAAAGCGGCGTAGACAAGTCTTCAGAGTAAATTGCTTGGGAAAGTTGGTTAAATATGGCCACTATTATCGCACACACAGCGGTGGTTGATCCGCGAGCCGAACTGGATGACGAAGTGCGTATTGGCCATCATTGTGTGATCGGCCCAAATGCCAAAATTGGCTATGGCACGCGACTGGAAAACAACGTCACGCTGACCGGGCACTGTATCATCGGTCGCCAAAATCATCTCTTCCCGGGTGTCGTGATTGGTGCCGAACCACAGGATCTCAGCTACAAAGGTTCGCCCACCCAAGTCATCATTGGCGATGGCAACGTCTTTCGCGAATCGGTCACCGTGAATCGTGCTACAGAAAAAGAGGACGGAATCACTTCCGTTGGCAGTAACTGCTACTTGATGACGTGCAGCCACGTGGCCCACGATTGCAAAGTAGGTGATCGAGTCATTATGGCCAACAACGTCATGCTGGGTGGCCACGTGCATGTTTATCACGATGCCACGCTTAGCGGTGGCGCCGCGGTGCACCATTACGCTTCGATCGGCTGCTACAGTTTTGTCAGCGGACTCAGTCGCGTGCTGCATGACGTACCACCCTACATGCTCGTCGAAGGCTTCCCGGCTCGGCCGCGAACCGTCAATGTCGTCGCGCTCAAACGTAAGAATTTTTCAAACGAAGCGATCAAAGCTTTGATGGAAGCCTACCGCTTGCTCTACCGCTCGCGAGTTGGCATGGAGCACGCCCGAGAAATTCTGGCCGGTGGCAAACCTCTGTTGCCAGAAGTACAAGTCCTGTTCGATTTCATTGGTGACTCGCAGCTCGGCCGACACGGTCGCGGTCGCGATCGGAGGAAAGCAGCGTGAGTGTTCTACGGTTAGCCATTATCGGTGCCGGTCACCTCGGTCGCATTCATGCCAAGCTTGCCAGAGCGAATGAGCAATTCGAAGTCGTGGGCGTAGCGGATCCAAATCCCGCAGCGCTGCAGCTCGTGGCCGATCAACTGTCGCTGCCTACCTTCACGGACTACCAACAACTGCTGGGTAAGATCGACGCGGCCATTGTCGCTTCCCCCACCGTCACTCACTACGAAGTTGCCAGCACGCTGCTGCGGGCAGGGGTCCACACGCTGGTGGAAAAACCGCTTGCCACCAGCCCCGAGCAGGCGGGTCGTTTGGTACAAATCGCCAGAAGCCATAATCGCGTGCTGCAAACTGGGCATGTCGAACGCTTTAATCCAGTTTGGACAGCAGCCACACCGCACCTTGAGCACCCCAAGTATATCGAAGGGATGCGCGCGGGCAGCTACAGTGGTCGCAGTACGGACATCGGTGTCGTGATGGACCTAATGATCCACGATCTGGACTTGGTCCTGTC
>JBBQRC010000353.1:0-5931 GCA_038215215.1 Pirellulales bacterium | reverse complement strand
ATCCACACCCGAAAATCCCACAGGCGGCGTGTAGCTCAACGTCCGGTCCGCATTGAATACAAAAGTGCCCGAGCCCCCACTGACAAGGCTCGGCACCAGAGCGCTGGTGGGACTATCGGCGTCGGTATCATTGGCCAGTACCGACATCTGCAAGACACCTGCAGAGGATTCCCAGGTGGCGCGGTCCGCCCCGGCGATTGGCTTGGCCGGCACGATACTGGGATCATAAATCAGATTGGCCCAAACGTTCGTGGCACCAACTGTCACTCTCGGCAGAGCAATCTTGTGCTGCAGCGTGCCGCCGGAGGCAGTTGCGGTGTAGGTGCCAGAGGGCAGCACCACTTGATAACCGCCCGCTGACAACGTCTGAGTCGTAAACGTGCCGGCGACACCTGTGAAAACGATTTGGACGTTGCCAATGCCCTCGCCCGCCTCGTACCAGCCGCTTTTGTTTTTGTCCTCGAAAACAGCCCCCACAGCCATCGTCTCCGCACTCTTGATGCGAGCGAAGAACTGCGTGTTCCACAATGGTCCCTTGATGACCGTATTGGCGGTGATGGGGGAAGCCACCTGCGTGTACGTGCCGCGGATGATCGTCGCGCGGTGGCCACGACCAACCTGCATGCCGAACTCTGGTCCGCCCCAATCAATCACATACGCTGCATGAATAAAGCCGGGCGTCTTGCCGGAATCGAACGCGTTTTGACCTGCACCAAAAGTGGTGGTGCCCGGATTGGGCTCTAAGCCAATGTTCAAATTGTATAGCCGCTGGGCCAAACTATAGGTCGTATGGCTTTGCACACCCCCGGCAATTTGGACCGTGTTCTGCTCAACTGCCAGGTTGTGCAGCGTCTCATTCCAGGCCAGCGGAGTCGTGGGTGGCAAGGCCTGTAATTCATTCTTCAACACGCTGCCGCCAACGCCGAAGAATCGCAACTGATCCGTCACCTGCGGATCGCGGGCTTGAATGGGAGCAGTCACCGCAATCAGGCGATCGAATTCGTTCTGCGGATCGGTCCGAAAGCGGTTAATCAGCTGCAGAAGCTCCTGTTCCATTGGAGCAGGATCGAAGGCCAGCAGTCGCCGCGACTCAAGCGATTCAAGTGTCAACGGGCGCGCCCTGCAGGAGCGCGACCTAACAGATTGGCTGCTGAACCTAGCCGGTGTGGTAATGGACACGCGTCATGCTGCCTTATTTAAGAGCCCTAAGCGTCGTCTCTAAACCAGTTACTGCACTCGCTCCCGCGCTCCCTCGGTGCGCAGCAGGAGTGGCGGGGGATAGAGCAATTTGAGGGACAATCAAAACGTAACGTATTTTGGGACGACGCGTAAGTTCCAGTTTCGCACTTTTTGGACTGCGGTGATTCATCACCGCTTTGGCTTTCCCTCAACGTCCAGAACCGCTTGGCAATTTTCGCTCTGGGTCGCGACCGCTGGGATGTCACCAAATTCACACACGAGTGCTGCGCACGCTTGAAAATGAAAGCTGCGACAAGTCGCAGCAGTCAAAAACGTGCGAAACTGGAAGAAAGGGATGTGCACTTCTCAAATGCACGGGCATGGCGTATCAATCAACTTCATCAATGCACGCCTCTTTCTCGGGATAATTTTCGTGTCAAATCAAATCGCACTGCCAATTACTGGCGGCGGGGAAATGCCATCCGTGGGCTTGGGACTATGGAAAATTGCCAATGCGCAGGCCGCCGATATCGTCCATCAAGCACTCCAGACCGGCTACCGGCATGTGGATGCGGCTTGCGACTACGGCAATGAACGGGAGGCAGGTGATGGCATTCAAAGGGCATTTCAGGACAAACTTTGCACTCGCGATCAGGTCTGGATCACCAGCAAACTGTGGAATACCTATCATCATCCAAAACATGTTCGCCCCGCGCTCGAACGAACGCTCCGTGACCTGCAAGTGGACCATCTCGACCTCTACCTGATTCACTTTCCGATTAGTCTCACCTACGTCCCCGTCGACCAGCGTTACCCACCAGGATGGTTCAATGACCCGTCAGCCCTCCAGCCCGCCATGACGCCCGATTGTGTTCCGATCGCGGACACCTGGGGTGCCATGGAAGAATTGCATCGCGCGGGCTTGGTGCGACATATTGGAATCAGCAACTTTGGCACTTCACTGATCCGCGATCTTTTGTCCTACGCGACGATTCGGCCAAGCGTCTTGCAAGTTGAGTCGCATCCCTATTTGACCCAAGAAAAGCTGTTGCGCTACTGCCAACAAGAGCGAATTGCCTACACCGCTTTCTCCCCCTTGGGTGCAGGTTCCTACATACCGCTCGGCATGGCCACCGCTGACGAGTCCGTATTGGGTCAGGAAGTGATTTATCAGTTGGCGGACGCGCATGGCAAAACGCCGGCCCAAATTGTCTTGCGCTGGGGCGTTCAACGCGGCACCGCGGTCATACCCAAGACCAGCCAGCCGCAGCGACTGAAAGAGAATCTCGACATTTTTGATTTCGAGCTGAGTCCTGAGCAGATGCTAAGCATTTCACAACTCAACCGACATCAGCGATTTAATGATCCCGGCGCGTTTTGCGAACCCGCCTTTGGTTGCTTCTACCCAATCTACGAATAAGCTAGGAACTAAGAGCCTGTCCGAAAAGGGGTCTGACCCTTTGGAGGCGATTCGATTTCATTGGTTTTTTCTGCTCACCGGAGAGGGTCAGACCCCTTTTCGGACAGGTTCTAAGTGGGGCCTCGGCCGTCCTTGTCTCAATTTCATCCACGTACACGTTTTTCGTGAGGTCGTTTTGCGATCACCGTTAGAAACCGCTTGTGAAGCTGCTCGCTTGGGTGGCAAAATTCTGCTCGATTATCTGGGCAAGGCTGAAGTTCGTGAAAAAGGACCAGCGGACCTGGTGACCGACGCGGACTTGGCATCGCAGCGGGCGATCGAACAGTTGATCCGCCTGCGGTATCCGCAACACGAGTTTTTGGGGGAAGAGTCTTCGGTCGAGGATCGCGAGCGGGCGGTAGCCAGTGGACGACCTTTATGGGTCGTCGACCCCCTCGATGGCACAGCCAATTTTGTGCATCGTTTGCCTAGTTTTTCCGTATCGGTGGCTTTGGTCGAGCAAAACGAAGCGAGCCATGGTGCCGTCTACGACCCACTGTCGGACACCCTTTACGCTGCTTCCAAGATGGGCGCAGTGACGAAAAACGGCAAACCGATTCGCGTCAGTCCCTGCCAGCGACTGGATCAAGCCATGGTGTGTTGCAGCTTTCGCCCCTCCGTTCAACGTTCCGACCCCGAGGTCGCGCAGTTTCTTTGTGTGCTCGAACGCAGTCAATCGTTAAGGCGGCTTGGTTCAGCCGCTCTCAACCTTTGCTATGTTGCCGAAGGTTGTCTCGATGCCTATTGGGCTTCGTCGGTCAAAACTTGGGACGTGGCTGCCGGTTATTTGATTGCCCGTGCGGCCGGGGCAACGTTGACCAAGACAAACGGTGGAACATTCGACCTGTGGGAACCACAATTGCTGATCACTGCCACTGAGCCGCTACACGCGGAAATGCTAGAGTGCTTGCGGATGGCTGGCAGGTAAGTCAGCGAATGGTAGCCGAATTGACCGAAAACGAGCTTGAATAGACTGCTTGGATCAAGGCAAAATGGGTTAAATCGTCGCAGCGCTGCGACTGCCAAACTCCCTAGGGTTGACGACTCCGGAAAGGGCTGTTAAAAATTCTGCATGCTGAGCGCGACGTCGCAACTCGCGCTCTTGCGGCCCCTTCGTCTAGCGGCCTAGGACACCGCCCTTTCACGGCGGCAACATGGGTTCGACTCCCATAGGGGTCATAATGGGGGTAGCACTAGCCCCCAACAACCATCAGAACCCAGCCTTGTGCTGGGTTTTGTTGTTTCAATGATGGGTACCAATGGCTCCAGCCGAGCAACGAAACGACTAGCAACTGCAGCCGGGTCGCTGACCGCATAGGCTTCAGCCGAGGCAACAAACTCGTCAAGCAAATCTTCATCGACTGGACATCCAGCGATGTCGTTGCCGATAGCTCAAGTCGCTTTTCGATTCATTGGACCTTCGAGCAATCGATCTAGCTTCAGCCGCAGGAGCTTTGCTGATTCGCTGAGCCCAGCTTCGTCCAAGTGCTCAACGATATCTCTAAACAACCATGTCGTTAAATGCTTGCTGCATGGGTCCGGTAAATCATTGACGAACGCATCGGCAATGATCGTTTGGGTATTTCCCGGCTTGCCTTCTTTATCGTGATCGCCTTGCATTACTCGATCCCGAAAGCTACTACGTAGCCACCAAGGAAAGTCTTTCACTGTGGGCGTGTGTAAGGGCTCGGTTACAGACAGTTTGCAATCGAGCGTGCTATCGATGGGTGGGCAAAGCAGCAGCTCTACAATTTATATAAATTGACGATGTGCGTTAGTCCGCAGCCAACGAAGCTACGCAAATGATACCGCCACGCAGACCGCTGTGACTCTTCTGCGGGGGCAGTTGCCGAACATCTGTTTTGCGCATTACGCTACAATTTGCCCGACGAGGCGACGGTCTCGCTGACGGGTAGCTGGGTCGCTCCTGGCGTTGCGGTGTGTCTGAACCATCCATAGGGTTCCGACACACGGCAGCCCTTCTCGATGTGACTATGGAACTCTAACGACGCCGATGGCTGCACGCATCGCTTAATTTTTAGCGTGCCATGCCAACCCACCAGTCAAACAGGCAAAGATGTTCGAGCAAGCGTTTAAAAATATCGACGATGTACTTTGGAAAGACGCAGGCTGTACGAGCGAACTCGACTACACCGAGCAATCGTCCTGGCTGCTCTTTTTGAAATACCTCGACGCGCTCGAAGCCGACAAAGCCACCGAAGCGGCCCTATCCGGGAAGAAGTACACCCACATCCTTGACAAGCCATACCGCTGGGGAAGCTGGGCTGCGCCCAAGGGCAAGGACGGCAAGATCGATCACAACAAAGGCCAAACCGGCGATGACCTCACGCAGTTCGTCAACAGCAAGCTGTTCCCGTATCTGATGGGCTTTAAGCAGCGTGCGACAGGACCGGACACGATCGAATACAAGATCGGGGAAATCTTCGGCGAGATCAAGAACCGCATCCAAAGCGGCTACAACCTGCGTGAGATCATCGACCACATTGACGAACTTCGCTTCGCCTCGCAGACCGAGAAGCACGAGCTCTCCCACCTCTACGAAGCCAAGATCAAGAACATGGGCAATGCCGGGCGGAATGGCGGCGAGTATTACACCCCGCGCCCGCTGGAACGTGCCATCATCCAGGTAGTTCGCCCAAAACTCGGCGAGCGAATTTACGACGGCGCTGGCGGCTCGATGGGCTTTCTCTGCGAGGCCTTCGATTACCTCCGCCAGCAGAACCCCAAGCGCACCACCGCGCAGGATCGTGCCCTGCAAGAGCGCACGTTTTACGGCAAGGAGAAGAAGTCCCTCGCCTACGTCATTGGCGTCATGAACATGATCCTGCACGGGATCGAAGCGCCGAATATCATCCACACCAACACGCTCACCGAGAACCTCGCCGACATTCAGGAAAAGGACCGCTATCACATCGTGCTGGCCAATCCGCCCTTCGGCGGCAAGGAACGCCCCGAGGTGCAGCAAAACTTCCCCATCCGCACCGGCGAGACCGCGTTTCTGTTCCTGCAGCATTTCATCAAGATTCTTAAGGCCGGTGGACGAGCTGGTATCGTCATCAAGAACACGTTTCTATCCAACACGGACAACGCCTCCGTGAGCCTGCGCAAGCTCCTGCTGGAAAGCTCCAACCTACACACCGTGCTCGACTGCCCCGGCGGCACGTTCCAGGGCGCGGGTGTGAAGACGGTGGTGCTCTTTTTCGAAAAGGGCGCGCCGACGCGGAAGGTCTGGTACTACCAGCTCGAACCCGGCCGCAACATGGGGAAGACGA
>JBBQRC010000352.1:0-5945 GCA_038215215.1 Pirellulales bacterium | reverse complement strand
ATTCAGCCGCACGCAGTCGTTCAGCGTGCCTCGTAATTCGACACCCGTCTGCAACGACTGTTGGGGGGCGTACCCAAGTTCAACGAGTTCTTTATTCAACCACGGCGCCAGGCCTCGATTGCAGGTGACGAAAATGCGGCTGGGAGTAGAGAAGACATCCATAGGCTGAAAGCGTTCCGACGAGAGTGCTATTCAAGATAAGTGCTGCGGTTGGCTACTTCGTCATATTCTTGCAACAAGCCGTCTGCGGTCACTTGCGTGAGCTTGCCTTCCAGGACCTGAGCCGACAATTGGCGACGGTAGGACTCACACAGTTGGGCTCGATCATAGCGAGCAAATACCATCATGTCCTGGATGCGGCTACCGGGAATGATTTTGGTGACGTGAAAGCGACCATCATTGTCAATGACAATTTGCGCTTCATTAGGATGGCCAAACAGGTTGTGGTGACTACCCATCACCTCCTGATATGCACCAACTAAAAAAATACCCAGGTAATAAGGGGACGATTCGTCCCAGTTGTGGAGTTCCAGCGTTTGCTTGACGTCCTTGAGATCCACGAAGCGATCGATCTTACCGTCGCTGTCGCACGTTACGTCCACTAGCGTGGCGTAATCGGTTGGAGTTTCATTCAAGCGGTGGATCGGTACGATGGGGAACAATTGACGAATTGCCCAGCTGTCAGGGGCGGATCGAAAGAGCGAGAAATTACATAGGTACTTTTGCGCCAAGATCCCCTTCAACTGCTCAAATTCTTCATCGGGAAAACGTTCGACTTGAGACTCTCGCAGCGCGCGGGCACAGATTTCCCAAAAGAGCACTTCGCCCTTGGCGCGGTCCTCTAAACTGATTAACCCCAAGTTAAATTGCGTGTGTAGCTCATCTTTCAATTCCAGCGTATCGTGGTAATACTCCACGTAGTTCTTGACGTTGATGGAATCGCATAAAGCTTTCATTTCGGTGATCACCTGTGGGTCGTCATCATCGATCGTGACTTCAGGTTGATCATCCGCAAAGGTTTCGATCTCGTCGCGAATCGACGTAATAAAGACGGTGTGGTAGGCCGTCATAAACCGACCACTCTCCGTCACTAGATTGGGTGTCGGTACGTTTTCTTCGTCGCAAATCACTTTCAGGTTGTACACGACGTCGTTCGCAAATTCCTGGACGGTGTAATTGACGCTCGAGTCCCAGCGCGTCTTAGAGCCATCGTAGTCAACTCCTAGACCACCACCGATATCCAAAAAATCGATGCCGCAACCGATTTGTCGCAACTTGGCATACACCCGCGCGGCCTCTTTCATCGCGTTTTTAACACGTTTAATATCGGTTATTTGCGAGCCGATATGAAAATGCAACAGCTTCAATTGGGGTTCCAGCTTGGCTTCCTTGAGCAGTCGCACGCAATCCAGAATCTCCGAGGTGGTCAGGCCGAACTTGGCGGAATCACCACCTGACGAAGCCCATTTGCCCGAGCCACGCGAATAAAGTTTGGCACGCAAGCCAATCCACGGAGCGACGCCCAATTGCTGCGCCAGCTTCACGACCATTTTTAATTCGTTCAGCTTTTCGACGACGATGGTGACCCGCTTGCCTGCCTGCACTCCCAGTAGTGCGGTCCGCACGAACGATTCGTCTTTGAAGCCGTTACACAGCAGCAGCGATTCGGGGCTTTGCTCCTGGGCGATCGCCGCAAACAACTCAGCTTTGGAACCGCATTCCAAACCGACACGGCATCGCGCGCCTTCCCGTAGAAACTCTTCGACCACCTCGCGCCGAGGATTGACCTTCATCGGAAACAGCGGGTAGTGCTGTCCCGAATACTCAAACTCGGTGATCGCAGCCTGATAAGCCGCGGTTAAGACTCGCAACTGACTGCTCAGGATCTGCGGAAATCTAAGCAAAAGAGGCAGATTCAAGTCTCGCTTTTGCAGTAGGTGGTCGACGATTTCCTTCAGGTCCGCGTAACGCTGATCATGTGCGGACGGTCTGACGATGATGTTTCCACGCGAATTAATGTCAAAATAGCCCGCCGACCAATTTTCTACGCCGTAAGCCAATTGTGCCTGCTGAAGCATCTCTTCGTTCATTTAGTATTCCGTGGACCAAGCGAATCGGGGGTGGATTTCTAACCGTGAATTCTACTGCTGCTGCGCCAGTGTGCGAGTCATAATTTACAACCGCAGGCGAAAAAGCAATGGATTGCCAGGGGAAATTTGAGTCGAATCGACACCAATCTCCTTGGATTTTGCCTCGTGCACCGGGAGGCCGCGAATTCCACTGGGCGAACCGGGGCACGCTGGGCTACTTAAGTATGTGGCGATGCTGTTCTGTTCCCAGAGTGTCTAAATGCCGCAGCGTCAGCGCAGGTGCATCCTCACCACCAGCTAGCTCGATTTCCAAATATCCCCCAGCGACACGGAGAAACTGATGTATTCCCTCCCGAAAGTCTGAGGGATTCCAACCGCCGGCGTGCCGATCGCTGGCGGGACCAACCGAGAATTCATGCAAGCCTGTTTGCGGGTCGACACTGTGATACTGCCAGTGACGATCGCCGCAGATTGAAACCAGATTAGGATATGACGCCAGCAGTTTGCGAACTTCTTGTCCTTCAGTGGCGAAGACGTCATTGGAGTGATTGTCGTGCTTGTTGTCGCGATCCGGTCCCACTAGCGGTGTGGGGGATATGATTAAGCGAAATTTTGCGGTCGAATCCTGTAGCGTTCGCGCCAACCAGGCTTTTTGCTCGACGCCCCAAATACTCTTCTCAGGACCGTCGGGGGCATTGTTTGGGCTGCGGTAATCGCGTCCCTCCATGAGCCACACTTGCAGGTGTTTGCCAACTTGAAAAGTTCGGTAGGCAGGCGCGGGTAGCCCCGTTTCCTGAACGAAAATCTTTTGCCCGTCTTTAAAAGTAAAGTCTTCAGTCCACGGCAACTGCTCTCCCGGCCAAGAATCGTTCACATAGGTATCGTGATCGTCTTTCAGAAAGTAGGTCGGAACCTGACGATGAAAGCTCACTAAAGTTGGCAGACCGTAAGTCTGTTGCCAATGATAATAGGCGAGCTGGGGGCTGCGTGCTAGCTTGTCGTAATAGACAACATCGCCCGCCATGATAAACAAGTCGGTCTGCCGCTTCAGCATGCTGCGGTACATGTTGAAGCCAAAAGGCCCATCGCGATCAGGGAAATCTTGACAAGTACCAACGGCGATACGGAAGTTCGGCGATGCCTTGGAACTTGGCAGTGTCTTGAATGTTGCCGACAGCGTCGAACTCGCCAACGCGCTGCCCAGCCCGCGCACTTGAGTGCGTATTTCGTAGTCGGTACCGGCCTCTAAGTCATCGATCCGTATAAGTTTTGAATAATCGCTGTCTGGACCAACCTGGGCCCACTCTGAATACAACCAATCACCTTGACTGGTGCGGCGGTGTCCCACGCGAACGTCTGCAGCTACGCCAGGTACCGCAAATTGCAATCCATCTACTCCCATAGCAGGAAGAATCGGACTGCGATTGTGTGATCCGTTGCGAGCTGGTTTTTCGAAGCTAACAGCAGGCATATCGCCCAGATTGGGAAGCGACCAACGTGTGGCGCGAAGCCAGATGTCAACTTGGTTCGTCCCCACTTCCACAAGCCGCATACCGGTAGCCTGCTGCGGCTCGCTTGATGAGTCAATGAGCCGCTGCGGTCCACGCGACTCGCTAGTGACCTGTTCTTTTACGTTGAAACTGCCATGTGCCGCCGCCAAGAGGCTCGCCAAGTCAACCACGAGCGACAACCCCGGCAGGCTTGGGCCAGCCTCCGTATCGTGCGGGTAGTCATTGACAACCAACTCAGCAACCAACGGCAAGTCCGGGTGCACTTTCGAATGACATAACAGCGCGGCGATGGTTGCCAACGGAGCGGAGCGGGAGCCACCGGTCAGAACGATTTGGTCGGCGCGACGTCCATTTTGGTCGCCGAGCAGGCTTATCCACTTCAAGCAGCAGACGGTATCCGCCAGCGCTAGTTGCTCTGGCATTTGGCCAAGTAAATAGAATCGCCGTACCGTCTGAATGCGATCTTTTAATGACTGAACCTGAGTTTGCCAGTTGCTCGCTCGGCTCTGAATGAAATAATGGGTTCGATCAGGAGCAACCGCAAGTAGTTTGTGCGCCTCGTCGCTCTTGAGAAAACGCTCAATGCTTTCTGGCTTGAGCGACAGGTCGTCAACAGCACCCACGTGGACGACCGGTGGTTTACTACTATCGTGTTCCAGAGCGACAATCGACATGTTTAGTCCGTCGCGCAAATCCGATTGAAACAGTTTCCAATTTCCAACTCCACCTCCAGCGGAACCCGACATCACCAAACCAAACTGCTGGTTTTCATTCAATTCGCGCAAGGGCAGGCGCAACGCGGTGTCGGTCAAACTGATCAGCCACTTGTCTTGCCAAGCTGTCTTGGCTTGTTCGGGATCGAGGATGGATTCAGCGGCGCGCGGAAACCATTGCCCCAATGATGTTACCTTCTCATCCTTAGGTATCTCTCGTTCGAAGACAGCCAGTTGCTCCGGAGTTAACTCCTTGAGTGCTGGTGTGTCGATAACGGGAGTTGCACCCAACAAATGTCGTAGCAAGAACTTAAACGCTCCGACCTGTAACTCTTGGGTGTCTTGGTGGGGGCCGGGGGTTATCAGCAATCCATAACTATCAGTAGCGCCAAGCTTGGCATAGTGCTTGGCGAGGACTTGGTGGGTTCGCATGACGCCATCTAAAGGGAAGATGCCATCGGAGTCTGAATTGGCCAGCAACAGTGGACGCGGCGCGATTAAGGCTGCCAGCTTGGTGTAGTCCCACCCGTAATAATTGACAAAGTACATGCAGTCGCAATGGCCCGTCACGCAACCATCGATGATGTGATTGTGTAAATCGGTAATCCCAGCTACTGGTACGGCCACGCGTATACGGTCATCGAGGGCCGCCGCAAACCAACTGTAGGCACCGCCACCACTACGCCCCGTAATACCAATTCGCTGCGCATCAATTCCGGGCCATGCCTCGAGCACATCAATGGCTCGTAGCGCATTCCAGGCTTCCACTCCCGCGGGAGTATATCCACGACTAACCCAGTCCCAACGACCGAGTTTGTAAGTGCCATGGTGCTCCCCCTGCAGTTCACCCAACTGCACGGTATCGATAATCAAACAAGCGACCCCGTGCCGGGCGAACCAAAGTCCATGATGATGGTAGCCAGTCTTGTTACCAAACAGGCGACCGTTGTCTTCAACTCGCGCATGTCCGCAAACATACAACACCGCCGGCCAACCGCTCTTGGGGATTTCTCCGCTAGGTAGGTAGAGGTTGGCTGCTACGTACAGCCCGGGACGTGATTGGAAATGCAATCGCTGGATGTTCAAACCGGTATGATGTATCGTCCCTGTGACAGTGACATTGAGGTCCGTTCGTTCGGGAAGCGGCTCGAGGCCCAGCATCATCCGCAGTTCTGTACGCCAAGCAGCTTGCTGATTCATCCAGGTCTCGGGGGTCACCGATTGTAAATCTGCGTCCGTTGCAGCAGCTATTTTGTTCGTTTCGCTCTTAAAGTATTTACTCCAGGGCGAATCCTGTGCGGACGCCGATGCCGAAAGCAGCAAGAGCCACGACACTGCCAAGGCAGGGAACTTTGTGACTTTTGGACGCACGGTGGGATCTCCAATCAAGGGTTATCGGGCTTTGACACCGTTTGTTGTCTTTGCCGAGACCAGATTTAGGCGGATTGGGTAGGCAGGCAGTATTGTAACTTATTTTGAAGGACGCCTAACTCTGGTCCTCAGCGTCAAAAAAATCGCTAAAACCCGCAGAGTTGGATATCAGTTAGGTGATTCAAGAGGACTTCGAGAGCCACTTGGGCGCTTGCCGATTGTCTGCACGCATAATTGCGGGCCGACTGTGTAGTACCTAC
>JBBQRC010000351.1:0-5946 GCA_038215215.1 Pirellulales bacterium | reverse complement strand
GATCGAAGCAGCAATTAGCATGGGACTTGGGCTCACGGCGGTACCGATCGTGGTAGTCATCCTATCCGTGAGCACAGGTGTGCTCGACCGCTACTGGATGTTGTTGCTGCCGCTGGTCTTTGCCATCGTCCCTCAGGCGATTCGTCGTCCGGTGCTGGACGCTGCTTCGCATTCGCGGTTGGCGCAATGGTTGGCGACGGGGCTGCTGATAAGCCAGCTTGTGTTGTCGATCGTGTTTGTTCGCGACTTTTTAACATGGAATCAAACGCGCTGGAAACAAGTTGACGCATGGTTGGCTGCTGGCCTTCAGCCGCAAGACATCGACGGCGGGCGAGATATCAACGCCTGGTTACGTTCGCGCGAGGATTATGACACGATGCCTCGGCCTGGCGATTCAAGTCAGTGGTGGAGTGGGCTGGCAAAGGTCGCTATGGCTATTGGTCCTCGCGAGGGGTGGGAAGAAACATCACGGTTGACCTGGTCAGCCTGGTCGACGGGTGGCAACCATCCTATTATTCTGCTCCGCCGACTAGAATAAGTCCGTCAAGCATCGTTCGCTTTTCCAGCACACTGGCTTGATGCTCTGGCTTGATGCACTGGCCTGGACTGGTCTCTCCATAACTAGGTTTCAACGGCGCGAGGCTTCCTTGACTGAAAATCGTGATATAGAAATAACCGTGGTTATTCCTGTTTACAACGGAGCCGATACTATCGGTGCTGTCGTGGAACGCGTGCGGGCCACATTTGCGAATCTGGCGCTACAGATTGTGCTGGTGAATGACGGGTCGCGGGATCGGTCTGAGGAGGTTTGCAGCGCGCTGCAGCAGCAGTTCCCATCGCAGATTGAATTCGTACAGTTGGCTCGTAACTTTGGTGAGCACAACGCTGTTATCTGCGGCCTCAACCATGCACGCGGTCAATATGTTGCAGTCATGGATGACGACGCGCAGAATCCGCCGGAAGAGATTCCTCGTATGCTGGAATACTTGCGCGCCAAAAATTTGGATGTCGTCTATGGCAAGTACGTGGAGCGGAAACACAGTTGGTGGCGACAACTGGGCAGCTACTTCAACGACCGCATGGCGATTTGGATGCTCGGTAAGCCACCGGAGCTATACCTTTCCAGCTTCAAAATCATGCACCGTTTTTTAGTACAGCAGATTATTAAATATCATGGCCCGTTTCCCTATATCGATGGGCTGATCTGCCAAGCCACTTCGCGGATGGGACAAGTGGAAGTTAAGCACGACGCGCGGCTTGCGGGGACTTCGGGATATACCTTTCGTAAGCTTATCAGCCTTTGGCTAAACATGTTTTTAGGTTTTTCGATTTTACCGCTACGTTTGACGATCTTTTTAGGCTTCTTTGCTTGCTTGATCGGTGTGCTAGCGCTTTTTGGTATCGTTTTCGATAAGATTTGGCTTAATCCGGGGGTCACCGTCGGCATTCCCACGGTTATCGCATGCATAATACTGTTTGCTGGCGTGCAGTTGATCGTGCTTGGAGCGGTCGGAGAGTACGTCGGCAGAGTGTTTCTGCATACCGGTGGCCGGCCAATCTTTATTGAGCGTTATGCCAAACCTTTGAACTATGACGGAAAGTAATGCTTTTGCTGGCAAGTGCGCGATGATTACCGGGGGAGTTGGCTTCCTCGGTAGCAACTTGGCGGCAGGTCTCGTAAAGCTCGGTGCGCGAGTTACGCTCGTCGATTCGATGATTCCTCGCTACGGAGCAACGCTAGATAACTTAGCTGAGTTCCGCGACAAGGTTACGGTTAACTTTTCGGATATTCGCGATGCTCACAGCATTCGCTAT
The DNA here is from genome assembly GCA_038215215.1 of Pirellulales bacterium. Classification (GTDB taxonomy): domain Bacteria; phylum Planctomycetota; class Planctomycetia; order Pirellulales; family Pirellulaceae; genus Aureliella. The sequence continues at coordinate 4,131 of JBBQRC010000351.1, read as the reverse complement.
CTTGTCCGAAATCACGACTTTATCTTCAGTCTGGCAGGTCAAGTGAGTCATTTGGAGAGCATGCAAGATCCGTTAACAGACTTGGATATCAATTGCCGCGCTCAGCTCTCATTGCTCGAGGCCTGCCGACTGAACAACCCGGAAGCGCGGCTCGTGTTTTCTGGTACGCGGCAGATTTATGGCCGCCCACAGGTCCTCCCGGTTTCGGAAGATCATCCGCTGGTACCGGCAGATGCAAACGGAGTGAGCAATCTAGCGGCTGACATGTATTTTGCTCTGTATCATCGCGTTTACAACATGCGGACAGTTAGCCTACGACTCACCAATACCTATGGCCCACGCATGGATTTGGATAGTGGTCAAAAGGGCTTTATGGGCGTCTTTGTGCGGCGAGCGCTGCGCGGCGAACAGATCCAGTTGTTTGGCGATGGACTTCAACGCCGCGATTTTAACTTTTGCAGTGATGTAGTGGCAGCATTTTTGCTTGCAGCCAATGGACCTGATGCGGCTTGGGGTGAATCGTTCAATTTAGGGCATTCGCGAAGCTACAGTCTGCTCGAGATTGTCAAATTGCTGCAGCAGCACGCCGAATTCGAGTATGAGTGCATCGATTTTCCAGCCAGCCGAAAAGCGATTGACATCGGCGACTATTTCGCCGACTTCAGCCGCTTTCATCGTCTAACCGGCTGGAGTCCACTGGTTGATATTGATGCGGGAATTGACCTGACGATGAAATACTTCCGCGCGCGACCCAGTAGGTGGAGTAATGCCTGAGCTGATTCCAGCCTTCGATTATCGTCGTGAATTGAGCGACTGTCGTGACGAAATCGATACCGCCATTGCGCGAGTGATTGATTCAGGCTGGCTGATTTTAGGACCTGAACTCAGATCCTTTGAACAAGAGTTTGCTACTGAGGTTGGCGTCGCGCATGCGATTGGCGTCGCCTCCGGAACGGATGCACTCATATTAGCCCTGCGAGCGCTCGGGATCAGCCACGGCGACGTCGTGGCGACGGTCGCCAATACAGCAGTGCCGACCGTTTCTGCGATTCGCGCGACGGGCGCGACACCCTATTTCATCGATATTCAACCCGACACGCTGCAGATATCAGTCGAAGCACTACGCTCAGCGGTCGCCCGAACCGAGAATCGCATTCGTTGCATTGTTCCGGTGCATTTGCATGGTAACGCAGCGGATATGGACGAAATTTTGTCGATCGCCGCTGAGCACAAGATTCCGGTACTGAGCGATTGTGCGCAGGCGCATGGAACAGAGGTTAGAGGACGGCCCGTCGGCGGGCTGGGCGACATTAGTTGCTATTCCTTTTATCCAACCAAGAATCTCGGCGGGTTGGGTGACGGCGGCATGTGCATCACAAACTCAGTTAAGCTTGCAAGTAAGCTGCGCGAACTGCGGCAGTACGGTTTTCGCGATGACCGAACCGCGCATAGCGAAGGAGTCTGTAGTCGTCTCGATGAACTGCAGGCGGCTGTGCTGCGAGTGCGTTTGCGGCATTTCTCCGCCGCCCAGTCCCGGCGGCAGGCTATCGCGCAGCGCTACCTTGCAGGCTTGGCTGATTGCCCGGTGGTCTTGCCTGTTTGTAAGTCGGGAAATACACATGCTTGGCATCAGTTTGTCATTCGCGCTCGTCATCGCGATGTTGTCTGTGAACGATTGAAGCAAGCTGGGATTGGGTTTGGTATACATTATCCATGTCCGATTCATCTAATGCCCGCTTATGCGTTGCTTGGACATCGTCCTGGCGAGCTACCCCATACTGAAAAAGCCGCACAGGAAATTCTTTCATTGCCAATGTTTCCAGGTTTGCGAGATGCGGAAGTTGATCGCATTCTCAAGACAGTCCGCGACGCCACAGAAAGTTAGATGGTTACGTGAACCCTCGCGAATATGAGATTATGGCGGCTGTGGAAGCGGAGCATTGGTGGTATCAATCGCTCCGCCAGACATTGCAATGGAGCCTAGAAAAATATGGTCAGAATCTACCAACGCAACCGAGTGTTCTCGATGCAGGCTGTGGGACCGGCGAAACCCTTCGATTTCTGCAAAGTATTTACCAGACGCGCTACATCGGTGGCTTTGATCATGCACCTCAAGCGATAGAAATCGCCAAGCAGAAAGTTGCCGCTGCCGATTTATACGTCTCGGACGTTTGCCAGCCAGAATTACGCTGCGGCAGCTACGATATCGTTGTGAGTTGCGATGTGCTGTACATCCCTGGATTAAGCGCGGCGCAGGCGGGTATGGCAGCGATTGTCCAGCAGATGAGCGTCGGCGGCGTTTTGCTGCTGAATCTACCTGCCTACAACTGGCTCAAGAGCGATCATGACTTGGCGATCCATACGCGTCAGCGAGTCGTCAGACGACAGGTCGTCGACTATTTGAACGCGCTCGGCTTGCAATTATGTCAAGTTACCTATCGGCTATGTCCGCTCTTCCCACTGGTCGTTGCCAGCCGCCTACCATCTATGCTGCGCCCTCGTATCGACGCAGCGCAAGCGGTTTCGTCACTCAAGCCAGCTAGCCGCCTCGCAAATGCAATATTCCGGCAGATCATGCATTGGGAAAATCGACTCATTCAAGCGGGCATAAACATGCCATTCGGAAGCTCCGTATTTGCGGTTGCGAAAAAAGAACGGAGCGCGTGAATACCGGCGAATTGGCGAGCTAGCCCGAATTGTTTTCGCCATGCGTTGTTGCAGTTAATTACTCGAGAGCCGAGTTGGCGCAGACAGAAACGAAAGTGGAATCACCATCAGCGAAATTGCTGACCCTCTCCCTAATGCAGAGTACGTCAACCAGCCGACTTCCACCCGATGTAGTATACTGTTACCCCGTCTTGGGCACGAATCGCCAGACTTCCACTGCAATTCATCCACATCGCTTGGTTGGATTGGTCGACACGTTACCAAGCGAAATGGGCCAGAAAATGGGCGATCAAGAAACTGAGCGGACTTTCAACTCCCTTGGTAACTACAAAACGCCTGCGATGCCAACCGACGAAAGCCTTCGTCGGTGGAGCAGCAAATTTTGGCGGACTTTTCGGCAGGAGGAGAAAGATCCTTTCGTTGCCAGTAATTCGCTGAAGTGGGCCAGTGACAAGCGTCTGAACCAAGTCGCACCGCCGCCCGCTTGCGGACCTCTGCTGCGTGACTTGCAAGCCACGTTTGCCCACTGGGTCGCCGACGAAGAACCGGTAAACTGGATGCAACTCGTTGTCCTTCCGCCTTGCGATCGGAATGACGTCGTGCGGACTTGGGCGTCGAAGCATGCCCATGCAATCATCGAACCGCCCCAGCGTGACGCGATCCTCGCAGACAAATTTTCGCCGCTGGATTTGCCCCACAAAGGGGTTCTGGTAGTTCCACGTTTGGAGTATTGGTTCCTACGGCACAGCGATGGCCTGCGGCACGTGCGAGGGTTGCTTAATCAACTCGTCTCGCTGGATAGGCACTGTGTGATCGGGTGCAACAGTTGGGCTTGGCGATTTTTGGTAAAGTCCGTACGAGCTGACTTATCGCTGCCAGTGGGACTGGCACCGCCAGCGTTTGGCGCAGCAAGATTGCACCTTTGGTTTTCCGAAATGGCGGAGCAAAAACCTTCATCAAATGAACGATTCCGCTTGTCAACAACAGGCGACGATGTCTTGGAATTGGATGGCAAAGGGAAACCCAAATCCGATTATTTGAAGCGACTTGCGGCGAAAAGCTTTGGCATTCCCTGGATCGCTTGGCATCTCTGGCGAAGCAGCTTGCGAGTGGGAGCGAATGGCGATAAACGACTCGCCGACCGATTTCCCGACGAGCAAACGCTGTGGATATCAGCCTTTGACGAGTTTATACTTCCGTCCGGCTACGTCGCCCCCTCGCTGCTCGTGCTGCATGCTTTGTTGATTCACGATTCGCTGACGAAAACCCAACTCGAATCCGTCTTGCCCAGTGACGTTGAACCGGAACTGCTGGCTGGGCTGCGGGCGGTGGGCTTTATCAGTCAAATCGGCGAAAGCTACTCATGCAATCCAACTGCTTATCCCACTGTGCGTCGCGAACTGATCGACGCCGGATTTCCCATCGATCGGTTGTAAACTCATGAGGTTTGTCTTTTTATTAGCA
>JBBQRC010000350.1:0-5952 GCA_038215215.1 Pirellulales bacterium | reverse complement strand
TCAAGGCAAAGACTCTTGCCAAGTCTTCGCTACGGCCCGATGTGCAATACGCGTTGGGGGTCGCTTACGAAGAAGCGGCGCGAGTTACGGAGGCGGCGGGTATCTATCGCGAATTCTTAACTGAGCACAAGGACCATCGCTTGAACAACGAAGTTCAGATGCGATTGGCGGATATCATGATCGCTCAACAAAAATTCGCAGAAGCGACGAAGCTGCTGACCACATTATCGGCGGACAAGAATCCGCTGGCTGATTATGCATTGCTGCGGTTGGGTTACGTACTCACCCAGGAAGATAAAGTCGATGAGGCGTGCCAACAGTTTGAGGCGTTGCTGACACGCTTCCCGGCCTCCAAACATGCAGCCGCCGCGATCATGTCGGCTGGACAAGCGATGTTTCGTGCAGGGCGATGGGATAATGCGGCGGCACAATTTAAGAAGTTGTTGAGCGCACAGGAGACCCGTTCGGCGGATGCCGTCCATTGGTTGGCGATGACCCTGGCCCGAGAAAACAAATCTGCCGAAGCGCTGCCGATTATCGAGGACGCGTTGACATGGGCAAAAGACTCCCCGCTGCTCGTGGCGCTTCAAATGGATTACGCCGATGCGCTTTACGAACAACCCGACCAAGTTGACAAGGCGCGAAAAGCCTACGAATTGATCGCGACGGAGCATCCCGATGATCCGTTGGCCCCTCGCGCAGCCTACAACGCGGCTTTTGGGGCACTGCAAACTCAACAGCTTGCGGCGGCAAGAAAATGGTCGGAGTTGTTTCTGAATAAGTATCCGCAAGATCCACTGCGCAATGACGTAGCCTACGTAGCCGCCGAAACCTTGCTGCAGCAAGGCGAGCACACCGCCGCCGCCGAGGCCTATAGTAAGCTCATTCTGGCCGACAGCAAGAATCCGGGCGTAACCATGTGGCTGCTGCGGCTAGCGATGGCGAATTACTTGGGCGGCAAATACCCGGCGGCTATCGACCTATTGAACAAGGAGCTGCCCAGGTTCGAAGATGCGCGACAGAAAGCAGAAGCTCAATTCATTCTGGGTGCCTGTTATCTTTTCCAAGAAGACTTTGAGGCGGCCATTGCGCAGCTAAAGGCGAGCCATGCGACCAACGACAAATGGACCCAAGCTGACGAAACGTTGCAATTGTTGGCTGAAGCGTATCAGCGGAAGAATGATCCGGTTGCCGCCAAGAGCACGCTCGAAGAGTTGCTCAATAGCTACCCCAACACGCGTTTAAAGTCCCAAGTCGAATATCGACTCGGTCAAATCGCTGCTGCCAGCGGCCGATACGAGGATGCCATCAAACGCTATCGAGGCATCGTCGCCAATGAGTCCGCCAAAGGCTTTCACGGTTTCGCTCAATATGGAATTGGCTGGAGCCTGATGCAACAAGAACAGTATTCGGCCGCGCTGCAGGAGTTGGCTCCCTTGCTGGTCGATGGGCGCACGGATGCAATCAGCCAAGAGGCACTGCTGGCGGAGGGGGTTTGTTTGCGAAAAACAGGCAAACCCAAAGAAGCACTCGTGGCACTCGACAAATTTCTGCTTGGCAAACCAACTGGCGTGTCGCTTGGCAATGCGCTTTATGAGTCCGGCATGTGCTTGGTCGATCTACAGCAATCCGATCAGGCGCAGACTCGCTTTGAACGCGTTGTGAAAGAAGTGCCCGATTATGCGGCCTCAGATAAGATTCTCTATGAGATGGGCTGGATCGCTGAGGAGAAAGGGGACAAACCGGCAGCGGCCAACTACTTCGGACAACTGGTAGAAAAATTTCCGAACAGCAGTTTGGCTCCCGAGTCGCTTTATCACTTGGGACAATTCCAGTACGACGCCGAGAAATACGGCGAAGCCGCAACCACCTACGCAACTGTGTTGAGTAAGGCTAACAACCAGGGCCTGCGCGAGAAAGCCCTCTATAAATTGGGATGGAGTCATTTCCAGCAAGAAAACTATGTCAAGGCTGCGGAGCAATTCCGCCAGCAAGCCACTGATTTCCCGAAGGGTGCTTTGGCTGTAGATGCCAATTTCATGTCGGCCGAATGCCTCTTTAAGCAAGACAAATTCGCGGCGGCACTGCCTGCCTATCAAGCCGCCAAGGTAGCTCTGGCAGCGGCTGGCGAAAACAACGCCGCCTCAGACCAAGTCAAAACGCTGATTTTTTTGCACGGCGGCCAGTGCCATCGCGAGCTCAAGCAATGGGCGGAATGCGAAAAATGGTTGCGCGAGGTCGTCGATCGCTTTCCAAATACACCCTATTTGGCCACGGTGATCTACGAAATAGCGTACTGCAAGCAGCAGCAAAACCAGCTTGATGAAGCGCTTAAACTGTATTCGGAAGTGGCCAACAAATATCGCAATGAAGTCGCGGCGCGAGCGCGATTTATGATGGGTGAAGTTTACTTCTCACAACGCGATTTTGCCAAAGCGATCCCAGAGTTTCAACGCGTGATGTATGGCTTTGGAGCTGACAAAGCACCTGAGGACATCAAGAACTGGCAGGCCAAAAGCGCATTTGAAGCAGCGCGTTGCAGCGAGGTTTTGATCGAGAACTTGCAGGGCGCGGGACGCGAAAAAATCATTACGGCAGCGAAAGATTACTATAAGTTTATCGTGGATCGGCACGCCGCACACGAACTGGCTGCCCAGGCTCAGAATCGACTCGGCGAACTGTCTAAGTTGCGTTAGCGATTTCCCGAATCACCAACCCAATTGGAATGCCATTTTGCTTTTAACGCGCATTGCAACTCGCTACTGTCTCGTTGTACTTGCGAGTTTGACGTTGGCAGGAGTTGGCCTCTCACAAGACGCCACCGCGCTACAAGCTGGCTTAAGCCAAGATGAGCTCCAGCGATTGGCTACCGAAGCCGCCACGACGGTTGCCAAACCTGAGCCGGATGCGGGACTGAACAACGGACTGAATTTTCTCTCGCTGCTCCTGCAGGGCGGCAGCTTGATGATTCCAATCGCTTTGATTAGCCTGCTGGTGGTGGCGGCCATCCTCGAACGATTGATCGCCCTACGCCGCGGCAGGCTTTTTCCGTCGCGATTGAAACGCGGGCTAGAACTGATGTTGGAAACACCGAAATCGGTCGATCCGCAGGAAGTTTACCAACTTGCACTGCGGTTTCCTTCCGCGGCTGCGCGCGTGCTTGAAAGCATGCTGCCGAAAGTAGGACGGCCCATCGCGGAGCTCGAACAATCTGCCTCCGAGGCCTGCCAGCGCGAAGCCGACCGACTGTACGGTAATGTCCGCTGGCTGACCCTTGCCGCCGCAGTCACCCCATTGATCGGCCTGCTCGGTACTGTCTGGGGAATGATCATCGCCTTCTACAACACCACGCAAATTGGCCCTGGGAAAAACAAAGCGGAGTTTCTCGCGGAAGGCATTTATATCGCCCTGGTGACCACCTTAGGTGGCTTGGCCGTGGCCATTCCCGCCGCCATCTTCGCGCATTATTTCGAAGGTCGCATCACTAGTATGATGAGTCGCATCGAAGAACAGTTGAAGCGTTTGATTCCTCGCTTTGAGCGTTTTGAAGGTAAATTACGATACGACATGCAGTTGCAGGGACTGGTGGCGCGCGACCGATCGCATACCGTGGAGCAACGCAGCGATGGTGTAGAACGGCTTAGCCGACCGGTCCCTCCAGCGGCGAAACCACCCGTGAGCAGAAGTTAGCAGTCGACGCAGGCAGCAGTTGTCCCACTCCCAGTCGAACGGGATGTGTGGGACAGAAAGCAGAGTGAGGGGAAGCGATGACTGTCAAAATCCACCGCGGGGAAGCCCACAATGCTCTCAGCATCACGCCACTTATCGATGTTGTGTTCTTGCTGCTGATTTTCTTTTTAGTCGCTTCTCGACTTAGTCAAGAAGATCTCGCGCTCGATATCCCGCTCCCCTCCGCCGCCAATGCAATGCCGATGACTGCGGAACCAACTGAGATGGTGGTGAACATCGATCAAAATGGCAGGGTCTATATCAACGAGCAACTCGTCCCGCCCGAAGATTTGGAGAAACTCATTCTGAAGTCGGTCATCGACAATCCTCAGGGACCAGCGGTGATCATCCGTGCAGACCGGCGAGTGCCGCTGCAAATGCCTGTTTCCGTCATGGATTTGTGTATCAAGTCTGGCGCCGCCTATTCCTTATCCATTGCAGACGAGGAGCAGTAGTGTCCGAATCACCCCGGCTCAGCGAGTTAATCGGCATCACCGATCATCGCATCCCCGACCGCAGTCAGGGTGCCGTCTGGCCCCTTACTATCGTGCTGCTCGGACTGGGAGCAACCATCACCTGGATCGCGTTTCAATTCCTGGATATGTATGATCCGCGGCCGCTTTACAACCCCTGGACCTATACCATCGCGACCCCAGTGGCCTTGCTGGCTTTGTCGATGATTTTGGGTACTATCGCCAATCGGGTGGTCGAGCGGACGATGCAAATCGCGCTGTTGTTAAGCGTGATGATCCATTTGCTCCTGCTCGTTTACGCGACCAACATCGTGATTTTCTCACGCATGTGGCCCGATGTTTTTGACTCGCTCGAGAAACAGCGTGAATTGCTGCAACGACAGCAACAAACCGCCCCACAGTACGTCAATCTCAGCGCTACGCGTGCCCAGCGCCGTCCTGATTACATGCGTTACGTCCCTACCCAACATCAAGCCAGTGAGCTGAAGGAATCCAACGACTCAGCCTTGCAGCTCGCGGCTGCGCACAAATCGGAACTTGTCAGTCCACAACCGGACCTGCAACGCAGCCTTCAGCCGCACCTTATTCCTCGAGAAAACGCTCAACTTTCTCCGCCTCAATCCAATGATCGAGCTGCCTCACTCTCACGCAGTGAACTTTCTTCGCCTCAGCGACTTGAGACATCCGCCACGACGCTCAATATACCCATTGAAGCTCCCACTCCCGAGCCGGTGCGGCCGACGGAAGTGAGTCCCAGTCGCCAATCGTCTTCAGGTGCAGAACTGCGCAATGACTTTGCAGCCACCAGCGCACGCACGCAGGCGGCGGCTGCAAAACTTGATCGACGTGTCGAGATGCAAACCCCAGAGCCAGCGGCATCTAGCAGCGCGCAACCAGCTCCGCCAAACCCGCGAGCTCGACAAAACTTGACATCGCCAGCCGGTCGAAGTCGACCCGTTGAGACGCCAGAGACACCTGTCAGCCAAGTTCCTGATCCAGCCTTAATCGCCAGCAAAGTTTTGCCCAGTTCTCCGCGGGAAAACACTGCGAGCGCAACGAGTCTAACGGCCCCTCGCGACGTACCGCATTCACGACTACCGCTACCCGCGACCAATTCTTTTGCGCGGCGGGCCGACGCTCCGGCTGATTATCGCGATCTCCAACCTGCCTCGGGCGATTCCCGCACGGCCCTCCCCAGCGAGACAGCCGGCGGTCAAACGTCAGCCAGCGCGCCGCGGTCCATGCCCGTCGCGGGTCTCGATAACTTGGCGGCCCCCGATTCCGCGGCCGATTTATCAAACCGGTTGAGCAATTTAGCGAGTCGCAGCGCGCCGGCCGAACGTGCCACGTCGCGTTCACCGGAAATCGGACTTCCGCAGAGTGCAAACTCAGTAGTTAACCCGAGTATTTCCGCTGGGGTATCTGGCCAGGCAAATGCCCTACTGCCGCAACGGGCTATTACAGGACCAGCCATCGCGTACGACGTCGCTGGCCTGAACGGCGCGGCTAAGGCTATTCAACGGTCGGCCGTTGGTATCGCCGCCTCGGCAGGCAATGTGGCGTTACCGACCGGTGCGATCGATGCACCAACTGAAACTCTGCCCAACGCGTTGGCGGCAGGTGCGGCCGGCGCCCGACGTCAGAGCAACACACTGCCCACTAATACTTCCAGCGATGCGCTGGAGACAGCCATCACGTCGTCTGCTCAAGCAGGAGTTCCTGATGGTCTTGTGCGGGCCGCGCAACCCAG
>JBBQRC010000349.1:0-5985 GCA_038215215.1 Pirellulales bacterium | reverse complement strand
CCGACAGCGCGCTGGTAGCAGGAACACCGTAGGTGACGCTGTTCCCGTCTAAACCCATCGTCCCCAATCGTGGCTCGGCAATCAATTCCGCGTCGTCTTTGGAATCCACCAAGTCGACCGACTCAGCGATCATCTGCTGCCGAATCGACGACAGTACATAATCGGAATCGAGCAGCAAATTCGGCGCTTTCAACATCTTCATGTAGGTCGTGTCGAGAAAAACCTTTTTTCCAGCCAGCGGACTAAAGTCAATTTTGGCCACCGTGGCGTCCACCGCATCACTCATCAGTAGTTGTTCGGTGGCTGTGTAGCTCCGCGTTGTGCCGCAGCCCACCAACATCGCTACGCCTAGCCAATAGCCGATAATTCCGCCAAAGCGAGTCGCCACGACCAGCCAAAAACGGCCGCTCGCGAAACTTGTTGCATCGTTTCGAGGGTTATGCTTCATTCTTCACGTTGATCGAAAGTTGGACCTCCAGCTTGTCTAGCCTGCAGGTATACACAATTCTCCGCTCATGGAAAATAGCGACCTCGAAGCTAGCAATGGTGGCACGATTGCCGCGGCATTAATTCAAAACAGTCCCTCCAAGAAAACCTCGCCATGTCGTTGATGAAAACCAGTCCCCAGCTGCCGCTCTACATTGGCTGCCCCGTGTGGAACTGCGATAGCTGGTCGGACGTCGTTTATCCAGCCGGGACCAAACGCCCACAGTGGCTGAACTGGTATTCCCAGATGTTCAATTGCGTAGAAGGCAACAGCAGTTTTTACGGGATCCCCAGCGCAGAAAGTGCGCGAAGTTGGTCGTCCGAGTCGGCTCCAGGTTTTAAGTTCTGTATGAAATTCCCTCGCGAGATCTCCCACGATCGCGCTTTGATAGGAACCGAAGTTGCCACGCGCGAGTTCCTGGCAGCCCTCGAAGAATTGGCACTCGGCGATCGACTTGGACCTACTTTCCTGCAGCTCGGCCCTCAATTTGATGCCGGTCGCCTGGATGTGTTGACAAACTACTTGCAAAGTTTGCCGCGCGAATTTCCATGGGCGGTCGAAGTCCGTCATCTCAGTTGGTTTGACAGCGGCGTGAACGAACAGCGTCTCGACGCACTGCTCAGCAGCTTAGCCATCGACAAAGTCATCTTCGATTCGCGCCCGCTCAATCAGGCGGCTCCTGACGATCCGTCCGAAAAGGAGTCACAAGCCCGCAAGCCGAAGACGCCGTTGCGAACCACGGTGACTGGCAAACATCCGCTAGTGCGGCTGATCGGTCGCAATCGCGTCGAGTTGGTTGACCATTATCTCACGGAGTGGCTTCCCACAATCCAAAGCTGGCTGACGGCGGGGCATTTGCCCTATCTGTTTACTCACACCCCCAACGACAGCTTCGCGCCCCTCATGGCCCGCCGTCTGTGGGATCAGTTGCGCCACGTGCTCCCCGGTGACCACCAGCCGCTCCCCGTCCCCCCTCGCAAGCCCCGACAACTTGAGCTGCTGTGAGTTTGCTGCAATGCAGAACTCGTTGAGATGTCAGCTATGTGGGATGAGAACGGAACGACGCCAAGCCATTTGGTTCTTGCTCACGAGGCGCCTAGTTTATGTCGGACACTCATTGAGCGAACAATCCTGAGTTCCAGTTTCGCACTTTTGGGAGCGCGGTGATTCATCACCGCTTTGGCTTCTCTTCAACGTCCAGAACTGCTTGGCTGTTTTCGCGGTGGGTCGCGACCGCTGGGGTGGCATTAAATTCACACACGGGTGCCGCACACGCTTGAAAATCAAAGCTGCGACAAGTCGCAGCAGTCCAAAAAGTGCGAGAAAATTTGTCAGTATAGATGGACGCGCTACCAACTCACTTGACCAGCCACAGCGTGGCGGCAGATGATAGCCCCGGGTGAGTGATGCGAGCGTCCAGCGAGCGGAACGTAACCCGGGGTGCTCGAAGCAAAGGCATTAGCGGTGAGCGACTATGCTGCCATTGATTTGGTCAACCATCGAACCGCAACATCCTTGACGGTAACTATTTCTCTTCGACGTGCTCGTTGTTTTGCAACACATTGCGTGTTTGCACCGGATGACGAGTCATGGCGTTCGTATCGCCCGAATCGCCCGCCGATGAAAGGATGTTCGTCCATCCACATAATATCACCAGACGGATAGAAATTTTTATGGAACTTGAGGGTGGAGTCAAAGACCAGTCTGGAATAGTCATGGAGGCAGACATCACAAAGCGAAACGCTTTTCGGCGGGTCATGTTGATCGTCGGAATGTGCCATTCTTCAGTCGGACTTTCAGAGGGAGTAACGCAGTTCGCGCGTCGGATTGGTTAGCCATTTGATCGCGAGCGTGTCGATGTAGCCCCTCGACTGATTGTGACGCCTCTAATGACCGAACAACGTAGTCGATCGAAAAATGATAAACATCGAGTCGTTCATGGTCGAAGGATTGCGCAGTCATCAAGGCTGGTTCCGATTACGAGTACGAGCACCGTCGCTGCGCGACTGAGCACGAGCACGAGGGATAATCGCCAGACCTATTTAATTATCCCCTTGTTGCAGCTATCAAGGGCGGGTTGACATTCTGATTCGCAGCGGGCGATCTTGGCAAATCACGGCGATCGTGTCAACTATTTAGGCGAGTGGCGATAATGGCGATAATGGCGCGTGGCGGACCGCGACAAGATGACAGCTTAAATTTTGAGTCAGCTCGGATTAAAATGTACTTCCTTCCAACACCCTACCCACCCGGAGCCTTGCTGATGCTGCCAAAGATTGCAGTGGGCCGAGTCCCACTGTTCAAAGCACGTAAATTTCCCCGCCGCTGGATGCTCTCATGGCTGGTGCTCGCCTTGATGTTGGTGCCCCTGCTGACCACGCTTGACGCTTTGGCGCAATCGGCGGCGCCAGCAGCCCAGACGACAGTGACGGTTTCGGCTACTCCCAATTGGGTTTGGCTAAGTGAGCCTCGCGACGCGGAGAAGATCGCGTTGCGCCGTGAATTCACCGTGGAAGGCGCAGTCCAGCAAGCAATGGTTGCGGCCACCGCTGACAATCACTGCGAAGTGTTTATCAATGACCGCAAAGTTGTTGCAGCGGACGAATGGTCCGACATCGCTACCGCTGATGTCACGCGGAACATCAAGCCTGGCAAAAACGTAATCGCGGTGACGGCGCGCAATGACGGTGGACCGGCTGGAGTCATGGCGTACCTGCAAATCGTTACCGCGAATGGCAAACAAGAACTTGTGACGGATAGCTCTTGGAAAGCCAGCGCGAGCACTGACGGAAAGTGGCGGGCGCTCGGCTTTGACGACTCAAGCTGGACCGCGGTGCATGAAATCGGCAAATTGGGCGATCAGAGTCTGCCGTGGTCGGGCAGCGTTGATCGCGAAGCGCTTCAAACCGCCTTTGGAAGTGGCAGCGGCGGTGAATTCCTACCTATCATCGCTGGCAATGCACAAGTCCCGGAGGGCTTCCAGATTGAAAAGATCTTTAATGTCCCGCGGGCCATGGGTTCGTGGGTGTCCCTCACAACGTATCCGCAAGGGCGCTTGGTGGCCAGCGATCAAGGTGGCACGGGGCTCTTCGTCATCACTCCTGGTGACGACACGCACCCGACAACCGTGGAGCGTCTACCGGTTCAGTTGAGCGGAGCACAAGGTCTGTTGTGGGCTTTTGATTCCCTCTACGCTGTCGTTAACGGTGGTGACAAATCGGGCTTGCACCGCTTGCGTGATACCGATGGTGATGGTCTGGTTGACAGCGATGAACACTGCATGTTTGTCCCAGGCGGCGGAGAACATGGTCCACATGCCGTGGTGCTCAGTCCGGATGGCAAATCGCTATACGTCTGCGCTGGGAATCACACTAAACTGCCGAATGCGGTCGTGGGGAGCAAGATCCCGCAAAACTGGAATGAAGATCATCTGTTGCCGCGACGCTGGGATGCCAACGGGCATGCTGCCGGCATCTTGGCTCCGGGCGGTTGGATTTGCAATGTGGACGAGAGCGGTAAGCAGTGGACCGTCTTCAGCATGGGCTATCGCAACGAATACGATATCGCCTTTAATCCGGCCGGCGAATTATTTACCTATGATGCCGACATGGAGTGGGATTTTGGATCGCCCTGGTATCGCCCGACGCGCGTCTGTCACGCGACCAGCGGCAGTGAGTTTGGCTGGCGCAGTGGAACGGGGAAGTGGCCAACCTATTACGAGGATTCCCTTCCCGCCGCCGTAGATATCGGCCCCGGTTCACCTACCGGAGTCGTCTTTGGAACGGGGGCAAATTTTCCAGCCAAATATCAGCGGTCGATGTTTATTCTCGATTGGACGTACAGCACGATCTACTCAATCGAATTGACCCCTGAGGGTGCGAGCTACCGCGGTACCAAGTCCGATTTTGTCACCGGCTCACCGCTGCCCGTCACCGATGCAGTGGTTGGCAACGATGGGACGTTGTATTTCGCCGCTGGTGGTCGCGGCGCGCAGTCCGCGCTTTATCGCGTGAGCTATGTTGGCAAAGAGTCCACCGCACCCGCACCAGCGGAAACGGCCGGTGCCGCTGATCGACAATTGCGGCATCGTCTGGAAGCCTTTCATGGTCGGACCGACGGTGATCTCGACTTCATCCTAGCCCAACTCGGTCACGAAGATCGCTTTATTCGTTATGCGGCTCGTATCGCGCTGGAGAGTCAACCGTTGGCAACCTGGCACGAACAAGTCTTTGCATTAAAAACACCGCGCGCCGTGCTGAATGCCATGCTGGCGGTTGCGAGGCAGGGCACCGCGGAGGATTTGGATCCGTTGTTGCAGCGTGTTTTCGAATTGGATGCGGCAGCCCTGAGTCAACAGGAACAATTGACCGCCTTCAGGGTATTGGAAGTCGCCTTTACGCGACTGGGTGCCCCCTCCGAAGCTTGGCGCGAGAAGCTTGTAAAACGCCTCGATCCGCATTACCCGGCTGACAGCTATGAAATGAACGCCGAGTTGGTGCAATTGCTTGTTTATCTGCAGTCGCCGACTGTGGTTAGTAAAACGCTGGATTTGATGAGCCGCTTGGGGAGCGAGCCTATTCCTGATTGGAGTTATTTGGTTTCGCGCAACGCGGGTTACGGTGGTACCGTAGGTAAAATGTTAGACAATATGCCGCCGGTGCGTGGCATCCACTTTGCCTTTGTCTTGCGGAACGTGAAAACCGGTTGGACGTTGGAGCAACGCCGCCGCTACTTCCAATTCTTCATTGGGGCCGCGAATCATCCAGGCGGCAACAGCTTTGGCAAGTTCTTGATGCAGTTCCGCGAGGATGCATTGGCCAACTGCACACCCGCAGAACGGATTGTGCTTGAGCCCATCACAGGTCAATCACTCCTGGGAGCTCCCTTTCAATCCACCCCACCGAAGGGCCCGGGGCGCAAATGGACATCCGTCGAAGCGCTGGCGACCGTGGGAGCCGACCTGGCAAATCGCAACTTTGATTCGGGTCGCAACTTGTATCATGCGACCAATTGTTCCAAGTGCCATCGCATTGCCGGCGATGGCGGCGCGATTGGTCCTGACTTGTCGACCGCCGGTAAAAAATACTCCGTGGCGGACATGTTAGACGCCATCATCGAACCAAGTAAAGCCATCTCGGATCAATACGGTTCCCAACAATTGCTGACCGCCGATGGCAAGGTGTTGATCGGCCGAGCGGTAGAGATTGGCGACGAGTATTATGTCTACACCGTCGATTCGGAACTCAAACCGGTCGTGGTTAAGAAAGAGGATGTCGAACAAATTGTCCCCTCGAAAGTTTCCCAAATGCCTGCCGGCTTAGTGGACTCGCTGAGTCCGGATGAAGTCAAAGACCTACTGGCGTATCTCTTGGCGGCGGGCGAAAAGCCCAAAGGCAAGTGATATCAGCTAAGGCGTCGTGCCATGGTAAGTTACCGTTTTGACAATGATCGCATTGGAATATGATTTTGTTGCGAGGAAATCATCCCCGCGATCGGCT
>JBBQRC010000348.1:0-5989 GCA_038215215.1 Pirellulales bacterium | reverse complement strand
GCGTCTGCTGCGGGCCTTTCTGGCGGCCTGCCAGATTTACCACAGTCCGGTAACCTCATCGATGAGGCCAGTCGCGCCGCTGCCAACTTACGGGACAGCAACTTGCGAGATGGCTTGAGTGACACGCTCAATGCGGGGGTCAAAGCGCTCCCAGGGGCACCCGATGTCAGTTTACTTGCCCAGAACAACTCTAACGCGCTAGCCCAGGGCGGTAACGCCTTTTTGCAAGGGGCGGCGGGAGGGAGCAAATTTAATAACACCGGGACACCTAGCACGAACACCCCATTCCCCGCCAATCCCAATCCAGCCACTGCCACTCAGCCCAATTCTAGCTTTCCCAATACCGGCGTTCCCAATTATGCTGGCACCGGTGGGCTCAATCCACCTTCGCTCAATCAGTATTCGAATACGTTACCACTGCAGCAGACGCCCACTTCCACCTTCGGCTCATCGCCAGCCTACGCCGGTCAACCAGCAAATGGTTCGATGGCCAACGGGGCGAATCCCAACTACCCTCAGACCGGTATGACAGCCCTAAACGACGTGTATTCGCAAAATGGTGCGTATACGGGCATGAACAGCGCCCTGCCGTATCAGCAAAATCCCGGATTGCAGCAACTCCCTCAAAACAATTTTGGGACAAACGGGCTCGCTGGTAACCAAAATGCCACGAGTTCATTTACAACTGGGGCGGGGACCCAGGCTTCTGGCTACGACCGCCTCGCGATGGGCAACACTACCGGAGCGCCATCGGCGGTAACGAATTCCACTGGCCAGTCGCAGTTGCAAGCCAGTGGACGCACTCCCACACTGCCACCCGTCGAGCAGTTGCCCGTGGCCGGGTCCGTCGACGGAATTTTGCAAGTTTTCTTCTTGTTGTCGCTGGTCGTCAACTTTTACCTGGGCTTGCTAATACGCAAACTCCTCACCAGGTATCGCTCGCTGCTCATGAATGTTCGTAGCCAGACGGCTTAAGTAGTGGCGAGCAGTTGAACACCCGAGCTCAGTCGGCCAACGGCATCACTTCGACCTTACGAATCGCCACGCGGCTACCGGGATCATGCTGCTGAAAGGCGAAGTGGCCGGACTTAAAAGTTTTGGCGAAGTCGAGGTATTCGTACAATTCGTTGCCGTCGATCGTAATCTTGATGCGGGTCATTTCGCGTCCCCGCCACACATCGTCGCGGACTTCCAATTCATAAGTGAACCATGTGTCGGGCTTCACGTGCTGCGGATAGACGTGGCAAAAACCGTACAGTGATCCAGTGCGGATCGGATCGGTATGGGTGCTATCAATTTGCGCTTCGTAGCCATCGGAGAAGCCGGGCTTGGCAGTGGTTCGGAAGTACAAACCCGAATTTCCTTTGTCATTGATTTTTACTTCGGCCCGGTAACGAAAGTTCTTATACGGGCCTTGGGTACAAACCAACATCGACGCAGGCCCCGAGCCCTGAATGGCTCCGTCCGTCACCTCCCAAAGGCTCTTCTCCTGCCCCACTTTTTCCCAGCCTGCGAGCGATTTTCCATCAAATAGCGCGATCCATTTTTCCTCTTGGGCCGACACCAAGTTAACGAACGAAATCGCCAGCAGCAAAGTTAGGCAAAGATGCCCGGGTCGCGAGGTAATAGTCATAAGTGGGTTTCCAGTTGCAGTGGTGGAGAGAGTTAATGCTCTAGTCCTGATTTGTTCACGCAGTGATCTGTTCACGCGGTGATCTTAAGGACTGGGACGCATTGAGGCCGTCAGCGGCTCAACGGCACAAGTATACACGGAAGCTGCAGGCGTTGGCGACTATGCCACTGGCGACTATGCCACTGGCGACTTGGCGGCTAACAGTGCCTCAACGAGGCTGGCTGTTGAGTGCTGGCTGGCTTGGGCGGCTGGGGGCCAGTTGATCGCTACTAAATGCTGTGTCACTGCCTGGCTGAGACTGACTGGATTCAACTGCGGCAGAAATTCAAGTAGCAGTCGATGGGCGCTGTCCGCGACGGCCACGCTCGTAACGGTCACCCACTGAATCCGGCCGCCTATTAGGGCCGAGCGCACACCTGGTTTCAGTTCCTGCACCTGGCGCGTCTCGTAGCAGACCACCTCCGTGACAGCAGCACCTCGGGCCACTAAACCGGACTGCAGCGTGTCGCGGCTGCGATTGGTGGCTGTCACCAACCAATGTTGGCCGGCCAGTTCTTGGGGGAGCGTCTCCAGTAGGCCGGCAGCACTAAAATGTTCTGGGACGATATCCGCTTTGAGGCCGTAGCGAGTTAACTGAGTCGCCGTATGGGCGCCCACGGCGGCCAACTGCATACCCGCAAAGATACGTGCATCGTAGCCCAGCGCGCTAACTTGGGTGAGCAAACCATCCACTCCGTTTGAACTGGAAAAAGTGAGTCCAGCAAATTCACCTGCTGCCAATAGACGGATGGCAGAGTGAAGTGAATCGAGTTGTGCTGGTGGCACGATTTCAATGACCGGTTGAGAGTAGACCTCGGCACCCAAATCCCGTAGCTCTTGCACTAGATCATCGGCTTGCTCCGCGGCGCGTGTCACCAGCACGCCACAACCGTTAAGAGGTCGTTTGGAAAACCAATCGAGTTCTTCTCCGAGTGCGGCGACCGTTCCGATAATGACAATTACCGGCGGTCGGATCCTGCTGGCAGGTGTCATCAAATCAGCCACCTCGTCGAGGCGGCAGCGGATCACTGACTGGTCGCTCCACGAACATCGTCTGACAATGGCCGCCGGCGTGTCGGCGGCCTTACCCGCCTTAAGCAATTCTCGACTCCAATGCGCCACGGTCGTGACACCCATGTAAAACACGATCGTTCCGGGGAACCGTGCGAGGGCGTCCCAATCGAGTGGCTGGGGCGGCTCATCCGTCTGCTGCTGGCCAGTGATGAGAGCGACCGCAGAGGCGTGCTGGCGGTGGGTAATGGGGATGCCAACGTAACTGGCCGCGGCGAGCGCAGCGGTGATTCCCGGCACCACTTCGAAGGGAATATTCGACTCGATCAGAACGTCAAGTTCCTCGGTCGTGCGCGCGAAAACCGCGGGATCACCCCCTTTGAGACGCACCACGCAGTGACCCGCGCGGGCCAGGGAGACGATTTTTGCATTAATCTCTGCCTGTGTCCAAATTGCCTCGGCGCCATGCTTGCCAACGGATATGCATTGGGCGCGGTTGGCGAAATCCAGCAACGCTGCGTTGCTGAGCCCGTCGTAAAGCACGAAATCGGCCGCTTCGAGGCACGCGCGGCCTCGCAAGGTGAGCAGTCCTGGGTCACCTGGCCCGGCTCCCACCAAAAAAACTCTCCCCCAAACGGTGATTGAGGCTGATTTCCCACCCAAAGGTGACTGGACAGACTCGACATTTTCCGGCATGATATCTCTTCCCTATTCAAGCACTCCAGCACGCTGGCCAAGTAATAACATATCCTGATTGAGAAGTTGAGATGCCAAACACCGAAAGCGCCAAGAAACGACATCGTCAAAGTGAGGTTCGCCGCGACCGAAATCGTGCTGCGAAGACGCGTCTCCGTAACCATCTCCGCAAGTTCCGAGAGGCTGTCGCCGCGGACAAGCTCGAAGAGGCAACGACCCTTTCACGAGCCGTCACCAAACTGGTGGATCAATTTACCTCGAAAGGTTTCGTGCATCGCAACAGGGCGTCCCGCCTAAAGAGCCGAATGTCCCATTTGCTGCTATCCAAGAAGACCGCTGCGTAGTCGGATTCGACAACGCTTCGTTCAACTAAATTCAAAACACAAAAAGACCGTTGCAGTTAACTGCGACGGTCTTTTCTATTGATGATCAGGCGACTTTTCTTCGCAAAAACTCAATCTAGATTTCGATTACTTCGGTAATTCGGCAGGTGCAGCCGAAGTCTCTGCGGCAGGCGTTTCCGTCGCTGGCAATACCGGGGCTTCTGCTTCAGGAGCAGTATCGGTTGTTACGGGAGATTCCGATGGGGCAACGGTGTTGCCCACTGTTTCTGCCGAAGTTTCTTTTGCGACACATCCAGCAAAACTAAGCGTCAGAACAGCGGCAAGGCACAATAGCTTCTTCATTACAAACCTTTCAACGGCGAATCGTTATTATCGAGGATACGAAGACCACCACTCTCTAGCGAAGGCGGCCCGATCCCGCTGTGATGAAGACTCGGGGAAGGCTGCGAATATTCCCGAGGACGTCGAAGTTTGAAAAAATAATGCTAGCAGTGACTACCGCCGGCGTCGGTGGGTCGCGCGCGGTTGAGCTAAAAAAGAAGTGGGGCGTGCTAACGAAAACCGGAATCTAAAGCGTAGGTCTTGATGATATGGCGTTGCCTGCACCAGTGGCGGCCAACTTACCCTTTACTGCGGTTCATCTGAGTGATCGACTTTTACTCTTTAGGGCGCAGCCAGTCAGATACACCTTGCCGAGGGTTGTTGGAATTTGGCGGACTCGGCGAGATTCCTGTTGGTGCAGTGGCGGTCGAGGCTGCGGTCCCTGATGCCCGCGTCAGCCGAAATTCTTGTGTGGCCAGAGTTTTCACGTTAAAGGCGGCGGAGATTACATCAAACTCCAGTTGGCTGGAATCGAGCGGGATCAGGCGCACTCGAGCGGCCGTACGGCCGTCCCCCTCCAGCAGCAGCCTGTCTTTGGACTGTGTGTAGGTGACGCGATAACCGTTACCCGAATAATCCCCTTTGCTGGATTTGCCAGAGAATCGAACGTTGCCGAGCGCCTGAACTTCCCAAGCCGCGCTGTTAGGTGTGCCAACGATGGCAGGCCTACCCATGGCGGTGTAGGCAGTGGGAACAGCATTCACATCGTTCGTATTATATCCCTTTAGGAGATCGCAACTCAGCAACATTTGATCTGGCTGAAGCCGCTGCATGGTGTTCAAGTCGATCATGTCTTCCCAAGACCGGAGCGGTCCCGCGGCCAACTCCACCTTGCCCTCGAAGACCACCTCCGATCGATCCATAAAGGCGACCATGCTTTCCCGAAAAACAAGATGTGCACCTTGTAACTCCGGCGTTATCTGCTTGCGAATTTCTGAACTGGAGGTGATCAGTCCCGGGGAAGTTTGTTGGGCGTGCCAAGAGCGGATCCAGCCGGGCCCAGCACCAACAATTTGGCTTTGCGGTGGATGGTAGGTTAGCGTCGGCACCATTAACCGCTGCAGACTCAAGCGATTCCCTTGGGAGTCGGTTTGCGCCGCGCGGAGGTCGACTGAATTGCTGAGAACCACCCGCTCCAAGTCGGCGGCCGCCCCTGCTTTAGCAGCCTTCATGTCGATCGGATTTTGCAAGCGAATATCCAACTGCTGGCAAAATCCGTCGATAAACCACAATCGATCCGGTGCCGGACTGACCACGCCGGTAAATTCGATATCTCCTTCAATGCGTGCCACCGCGCCGGCGAACAATAACCGACCTTGCCATTTGCAATGGGGTGCTTTTAACCAACGCAACTGCGAATTGGTGGCACCGCTTGCACTGCTTCCGTTGAGTGGCGCCGTGGGGATCGTGAACTCTCCAGGTTGATCCATCCAGATCAAACCGGTGCGTTGGTCGAAACGCACGACTGGGCCAACGAGCCACGCTTCGCCTGCGCCGATTCTGGCGGGGCTACCCGTAATCTGCACATCCGCTTCCCCGGCCGCATTGGTTGAGAGTTGCAGTTGCTGGCCCTCGATGTTCCACAGCTTGGTCCCCGGAATGTCCGACTCACGAGAAACTTGCAAGGGCCCGTCGATGGTTAGCGAATCAATCCATGATTGTCCGTTTGCAGCCACGATACGAGTTTGGAGGATTGTTCCTACAACGCTAATCGGTTCAGTTGTTGAGCCCGCTACGCCGCTGCTCTTCACGCTGCCCGTCACGCTACTCATTGCGCTAGCTATGGACGGAGCCTTAGGGGCAACTGGAATGACAGCGGTCGGAGTGGGTGGCGCGACTGCCTGCGTGTTGCTGTCGGCCAGGCTGGCAACAGGCGGATTGACAA
>JBBQRC010000347.1:0-6000 GCA_038215215.1 Pirellulales bacterium | reverse complement strand
GCTGGGACTCGTCGATGCCGTTGAGTCTTGTATACCTCTAGCAGCTTCTTGGCGCGTGGTATTTTCGCCAATAATGCGTATTTTATCGCGAATCGATTTTAGTGCAGGATGGTCTTCTCCAAGTTGTTGCAACAACTCTCTCTCTTGCATTTGCAACTCGCGCAATTCGCTAAATGACGTCCAAGGGTTCGATTGAAGGACGCCGGTCGCCCATTGCTGAAATGCTTGCTGCGGAGTCAACGAAGAACTGGCAGGAACAGCGATTTGAGCCGGAGTCGCTGATCGCGGATTAGTCTGCGGCGAATACGCCACTTGTGGCTGACTGGAAGGGTAGTACGTTTGTGGCTGACTGGAAGGGTAGTACGTCTGTGGCTGATTCCAAGCGTAGTACGCCGGCGGAGTCGAATTTGAAACAGGAGCATTGAATGGTCCTGGAGCTGAATAGTTTGCGGGGGCTGAAGAGCTAGGAGTTACGCCATAGGCCCGCTGACTTTGAGAACCAGCGAGTACGGAGTGCTGGCTGCTATCCCAAGCGAGATCATCGGGTGCATTTAGCAGTTCGGCGACTCGTCGATCCACGATATCACTTTTCCTCTCGGCTCGCCGTTGATGTAGGGCTTTCGATTCGTCGAGATCTTTTTCAAGTTTTTCGATCTGTTTACTTTGATCCGCATGCCGCAAATCGAAAAGCTTGGCAACTGATTCTACGAGGCGACTGCGCATGTCCGATGTCTGTACACCGTTAGCTTTTCGAACTTCGTCGAGCAACTTGCTGATTTCACGCGTGGCAGCTTGTTCTTCCGGTGTCAACTGCTTCGCTGCCGCAGGGCTCGGCAATGATGGCAATGATGGATTGGTAGCTACTGGACCGGCAAACGTAGAGTTATTAACTGTTTGGTTCGCGAAAGTTTGCGTTGGGAATGGTGGCGTACCAGCCATTACATGTGGCTGAGCACCCAAGTAGGCTTGACCATAATAGACCGGTTGCGGACCGGGGAAGGTTGCCGATCCATTTCTGCTGGACACTCTCGCTGGCTGCGATTGCTGCGCGGCTGCGAAGGTTGCTAGCATATAGCCGCAGCCCATCGCACCAACCAGCATCAGCGTTCGCCACAACCATTTCCTCGAACCCGGACGTTTCTTTTTACTGTTGACGGGTGTGGGAGTTGAGCCGGTTTCCATCGCATTTAATTCCTTGACGTTCAGTTCCGTTGACATAAGTTAGCTTTCCGCAATATTTGAATCAGTCGAACGCAACGTGTGGCACTGGCCGAGCCAGTGGGTTTTCGAATGTTAGCAGCTTGCACGTTTAAAAAGCAGACACTAATCGGAGAGTCAAGTTAGGGATTTATACACTTTTGTTGACTTATTGTCTTCGTGAAAAATCGTCTTGTTGTGACCATGCAAGCTGGTAACGATCGGACACACTGGCTAGCCAGTGCCACACGAACCCCAAGTTTTAATTTGGACAAAGCATCATTCATCTGTTGGGCTATTCAATTTGCAATTCTTTGTTCAGCGATTCAATCTCTTTAGCGATGATTTCGAGTTTGGAGTCGAGGTGATCGCTTGTGTTAGTAAGTTGACGTGCTGACGCGTCAGCCCTCACGGGATTGCCAATCACAGCTTGTGGTGGACTTTCGCCACGCGGTAGCTGTGATTGTTGATGAGTGGTCCAAGCGAGTGCAAAACCTGAGACGAAGGTGAGCAGCACAACGGAAGTCGTAGCCGTGACCCGCAAAAATCTTCGCGGATTGGCTAATTCTGCAGGCAGCGCAATGCGAGCGGGCGCGCGAAGATGTGCCAGGCAACCACGCAGTAACTCAGCAGCGGCGTCGGCAGATCCAAGGCGACGATTCGCATCTTTTGCAAGAAAACGACTAATGACATGGTCAAGCCACACGGGCATGGTCTCATTTTCCGCATGCACCAGGCGAGGTTGTTCATCAGTAACACGTCGCAGGACCGCCAGAGCAGTATCGCCGCGAACGGGCGGGTGGCCAGTTGCCATCGTATAGAGCACTGCACCCAGGCTATAAATGTCAGATCTAGCGTCGAGGCTTTCACCCCGCGCCTGCTCGGGACTCATATAGTTTGGTGTGCCAGCAATCATGCCACTGGCAGTCATTGACGCATCGTCGAGTGCTCGTGCCAAGCCAAAATCGCTGAGCATCACGCGATGCCCACCTTCGTCCAGCAAAATATTGGCCGGCTTAATGTCGCGATGCACTAAACCCTGTCCGTGCGCGGCGGACAGCCCTTCAGCAATTTGCAAGCCAATGGAAAGCACTTCCACAACCCTCAGCGGCCCTTCGCGCTCGATCCTCTGTTGCAGACTGCCGCCGCCGACAAGTGGCATCACGATGTAGGGCAATGGACCGTCGCTGGTAACAGTATAGATGGGAACAATATTTGGGTGCACTACAGCCGCGGCCGCCTGAGCCTCGCGAAAGAAGCGTTGCCTGGCTGTGCCGGTGCTGGCCAACATCGGTGACAATAACTTAACTGCCAGCGGACGATGTAACTCCGCATCCCAAACCTTGAGTACAACTCCCATTCCGCCCTGCCCAATAATCGCCTGTACCGGCCGGCCATCAAGCAATCCTAACATCAGCGGATCATCACTAGGTACGAGCAACGTCTTCACCCAATGAATAGTATCGCCGTGTGAGGCATTGTTTTGGAAACGTGAATTCTCAAACGAATTGCTTAATTCGGTGGTCTCGCTGAGCACGTCGCGAGTTTCCTGCCATAGCGCACTTGGTCCACTTAATTCGTGCAACGCTTCACGACAAGCTCGGCAGTGGTCTAAGTGCGTGGTTATGAAAAGTTCTTCATCGGCACTGAGCTGCGAATTTAGCAGCCGTACCAATCGGTCCTGGTAGCATGGTCCCCCGGCAGCAATCATCGCTCTTCCTCCCGATACGGGGCCAACAAACTTTTTACGCGTGCCAGCGTTCTACAGCGAGCTACATAAACCGCACCGACACTCATCCCAAGTTGCTTGGCAACTTGATCTCCCGCATTGCCATCTACGGCCGTCAACCAGAAAGCTTGCCAAGTCTGTTCACTGACGACATGACGAACTTGGTCAGCGGCCCAGCGAAATTGCTGACGGCGGGCTTCGATATCAAACGCGTATGCGTCATCATTTGTGTTGAGCGGTAACTCGGCCAGTTGCCGCACGAAATCACTGCCACCGACTCCGGTCGTTTTCCTTCGACGCAGCAAATCGACAGCAGCATTGCGAGCAATGCATGCCAACCAACCGCGAAAACGTCCATCGCGTCCAATTTCAAAGGCTGCGATTTTGCGGCTAACCAGCAGCAGTACTTCTTGCGTTACCTCCCGAGCATCAGCGTCCTGCAGCCCGAATTTGCGAGCCATACGATACGTAGTGGGCTCGTAGATCGCGCAGAACTCCACCCAAGCGGCAGCATCGCCAGCATCATGCAGGCGAGCTATCAAGCTCTGTCGTGTGTCTGGAATCTGCATGCCTTTCTCCGCGTTTCGAAGCCTCCGTCAGGTATCACGTTACCACGCCCAGAAACCTTACACCATTTTGCCCTGAAAACGTCAAGGACAAGCTATCTAACTCATCAGCGGCAGGTTGCCGATAGCAGCCTTTTAAATGTTCGGCAAAAGAGGCAATTGACGTTTCGCAAGCGCTCCATTTGCAAGTTATTTGACTCATGCTGAGCCATCGGATAAGAAGCTCGAATCACCATCACCAATCAACCTGCCGTCACCTCGACCGATCGCTTGAATATCACATTTGGCGCCGCAATTCAAAGGGGTCAGGTCTCTTTGCGAAACAAAGAGACCTGACCCCTTTTCTGCTTCCAGTCGCCAGAGACTTTAACTTTTCCGGCGGCAGCGGCTTGCGATCGGTACCCCGTGGCGGGAAGAGCTTGAACCAGCGACAATTCTTGACTCATGGGCTCTCTCGCCAGATAGGGAATCTCACTCTGTTCAATCCGAACGAGTATACTGCGAAGAATCAAACCATTGCCTTGGGAGCGTCACGTTTGCCTGTAAGGCGCGCAAATTAATTCAATCGCAAAAGAATGGTTCCATCAATGCAAAGCCAGTTGGACGGTCTGCAGCAGACTTCACTTCGCCTTTCGCTGATCCGTACGATAGTCGCTTTGGCATTGTATTGGCTTGCTCGTAATTCAAGCTGTTTCGGTGAAGAGAACATACCCAACGATAGCTATTTCGAACAGATCACGAAGTGGCGCGAGGTGCATGAGGAAAAATTCAAATCGCCAAGGGGCTGGTTGGCTTTAATCGGCCATCACTGGCTGAAGGAGGGAGTGAATTCTTTCGGAGTGGATCCCAGTTGCGAAATCCAACTACCGCCCGAATTGAATTTGAAGTCCAGTGGATCTTTTCTAGTTTCTGACGGATCAGTAAATCTACATGTCGATGCACCGCAAACCATCGAATTTTCATTGGAGCAAAGAACATTCAAGCTGGATGCAATCAGTGAGTCGCCAAATGAGCTGTTTGTTCTCTTTAAGGATTTGACTAGTGGCAAATCGACCTACGGCCCTGGGCGTTTCCTGGATATTGAATTGCCTGACAGAGGTAAGTGCAAACTCGACTTTAACGAAGCTTATAGCCCCCCATGTGCCTACTCGCCGCATACCCTATGCCCCTTGCCACCACGTCAGAACCATCTCGATATCGCCATTGAAGCAGGTGAAAAACTGCGCGATACTACCGCTGTTCCGCCTTGACTAACGAATTTTCGGACGGCTCCCAATTCAACACGACGCCATGAGGATGAAACATGCAGTGTTCCAACGTTCAAAACACGCTTCGGCTTCGAAAAAATGATGTTCTCAGCCTTGGGAAGCGAGCCAAAGTCTGCTGTGCAGGCATGCTACTTTGCATGGGATTATTCGGAGTTCAAGCGAATGCTGCCGATCCGGAACGACCACTGCTTGAACCACTGAATCGATTTCCGCGGATGGTCCAAGAGTGGCTTGTGCATCAAGTTCGCGAAGTGGATGCCAAGAATCGAACTGCCTATGACAACATCAGCACTGCCCAGGAAGCGCAGGCCTACGTGGCGTCGGTACAAAGTCGCATACGCGAATGCTTTGGCCCGTTCCCTGAAAAGACTCCTTTAAATGCGAGTGTTACCAAAACGCTGGAGCGAGACGGATACCGCATCGAAAATGTGATCTTCGAAAGCCGGCCAAGTTTTTGGGTTACTGGAAACCTCTATGTACCGAATGGGAGCGATAGACAACGGCCCGGTGTGCTCGGTGTTTGTGGCCACTCGGCTAACGGTAAAGCCATCGGCACATATCAATCGTTCGCACAATCGCTCGCGCGTCAGGGTTTCGTAGTCTTCCTCATCGATCCCATTGGTCAAGGCGAGCGATTGCAATATGGCGATGCAAAGTCGAAGCCGCGCTACGCGATTGGCACCGGTGAACATATACAAATGGGAAATCAACAAACACTTGTGGGCGAATTCCTTGGCACCTGGATGGCCTGGGATGGTGTACGCGGACTGGATTACTTGCTCAGTCGGCCGGAAGTCGATCCGAAGCATATCGGCGTGACGGGTAATTCAGGTGGTGGCACGCAAACGACTTGGCTGTGTGGTCTGGAGAGCCGTTGGACCATGGCCGCGCCAGCCTGTTTTGTCACCAGCTTACTGCGCAATTTGGAGAATGAGTTGCCCGCCGACACGGAGCAGTGTCCTCCGAGGGCGCTGGCAATGGGACTAGATCATGCCGATTTTTTGGCTGCGTTGGCGCCCAAGCCAACCATTATCCTCGCTCAAGAAAAAGATTACTTTGACGCTCGCGGCGCTCAGTCGGCGCATGCCCGATTGAATAAGCTGTATCAAAAGCTTGGCCAGCCAGATCTGACGCAATTGCATATCGGTCCAGACTATCATGGATACTCGCAGGGCAATCGCGAAGCCATGGTGCGTTTCTTTGGCGCAGTTGCTGGTGTGAAAACGGCTGATAAAGAACC
>JBBQRC010000346.1:0-6011 GCA_038215215.1 Pirellulales bacterium | reverse complement strand
ACGTGGCAACGGCGGTCGACACCCCAGCGGGTTTGTTAGCCCCGGTCATTCGTCATGCCGATCAGTTGAGCATCGCTCAAATCGCCGCACAGACTCGTCAACTGATCGTGCAGGCTCGCGCCGGTCGATTGAATCAAACGCATCTAGAAGGCGGTACTTTCACGGTTTCCAACTTGGGAATGTTTGGCATCGATACGTTCACGCCAATTCTCAACCTGCCTCAAGCGGGGATTCTCGGCATTGGTCGCATTGTCGAAGGACCAGTCGTGAGAGCGGGCCACCTGGAGATCGGACACACCCTCTCCCTTAGCCTAACGTTCGATCATCGTGTGATCGACGGCGCCCCCGCGGCACGTTGGTTGCAGCATTATTGCCAGCTCATTTCACAGTTGGCTACCGAACATACTCCGAAGGTATCTGACGACTTGCCGTCCGCTTGATGTGCAAGTCACAATTGACGATCGACGATCGACGATTCTGGGAGATGAACTTTGAAAAAAGATTGGCGAATCGATGGACAGCGTTGAGCAACGACTGCGAAAAACGATCTTACTCCTCGACACCCCCGGCATTCCATTCGCAATTGTCGCTGATCTGTTTCTATCTTGCTGGGCTGAGCCAGTTTGGAGAAGCTCGGATAGTACTGTTCGTCATAGGCTGAGAAATGCAAAAGGGGCAGCGACGCTAGCAATTCCCGATTCGGACCCTGCAACAACTCAATCTTGACACTAGCCGATCACATTGATTACCGGTGCGGATATGAATCGGCCCATTGATGCAGTAAAAAGTACC
Organism: Pirellulales bacterium; assembly: GCA_038215215.1. Classification (GTDB taxonomy): domain Bacteria; phylum Planctomycetota; class Planctomycetia; order Pirellulales; family Pirellulaceae; genus Aureliella. The sequence continues at coordinate 5,219 of JBBQRC010000346.1, read as the reverse complement.
CACTGTTGGCATTATGCCTGCGCGCATTTGGCGTGCTGGATCGCGATATGCAGTGGTGGCTGTCGTTCCAGCGCCCCCATTTACGTTTGGCAACCCGCTCCGTTTACGTGCCCGGATGGCTCACGTGTGGCAATTGGCACCGTTGGTGGAGACCAGGATATCGCCGCGCAGCTCGAACAGGCGCTGATGCGGCAGCGACCTTCTGCCCGCGCAGACCTAGCTTTGATCACACCGCAGCAACTCAAGGCGGTGTCTCCAATTCTGCTGGCGTCCACCGCTTCCCTAGACAATGAGGCGTTGTCGATGGCGGCGGCGCGCATCGCGACGGCTGATTTCTTGCTTCTCGGCGACGTGCTAAGCTCAAATCTCAACCAAAACTCTGGGGTCGTCACGGCAGAATTTGACAACATCAACACGACTGGCAATGAGCGGCTGCTTACTTCCTGGCGGCTGATTGATGTGCATACATCGCGAGCTGTGGCCACTCGAGCGGTATCGATGAACACCGCGGTCGCGGACGAGACATACCCGGATCTGGTGGAGGCGATTCCCGATGCATCCTCTCGGCTGGTTGTCGCCAGTGCTCGCGAAACTTGGCGCGAGCTCGCGCCCAGCGTGCAGCGGGATCAAGTTGAACTGATGATTCCTTGGTTGCAATTGGGCGCCATCCCAACCCGGTCTGGGATCGTTGACGCACATCAAGGAAGGTGGGACCTAGCCGAACAGAAATGGAGATTGGCTACGCGGCGCAATCCGCTGAACATCGCAGCTCGACATAATTTGGCAATCGCCCAAGCCGCGCGGGAAGACTTCCCAGGTGCCAAGCAGATGCTGGAAAAAGTGAGTTGGCCGCTGTCTACTCGGCTGCCCGCAGAGTCCAGATTCTGGCTAGATCAGAGGCATCGGCAGTATCACGCGGCTCACGGGCTCGGTAAACCCCAGCTAGGTTGGTCCTTCCCCGATCCGCCACAGCTTGATCATCAAGAACTCGCCACGTCCGCGGAGCCCGTCAATATCGACGAGCTGCCCTGGTGGACTGCGATACCATTCGCCAAACCACCGGGTTGGCGCTGGCGCGATTGGCTGCTGCAGCCCCTGGTGCTGTGACTGACTTGTCGACCACGGCTGATTGAAGCTTAAGGGAAATTGAGCAGCGAATTGGCCGAACCTCGCCCGCTTGAAGGGGTGTAAAAAGTTCCAATGTGGAGTTGCGAGAATTGAGGCAGGCCGTCATATTTAGGGTTCTAACTATGACAGGCTGAGAGGTAATCCTGGCTTCTCCGCAACCGTGTGGAAATTAAATGCATCTCTGCTTCCCGTCGCAAGCTATTGCCACGGGAATATTTTAGGCCTAAGCTTGTGAAAACTTTCACAAGCTGCGGTTTAGGTGGTTAGACGTGGTGCGTGGTGTGCGCGAGAGCTAGGCCAGTCATTACCTGAAGGGTGATCGGCGGCCCTGATAATTCAAGCTTTAACCCAAAGAACGAAACTATGATCGAGAGGTTTGAGATTTCGAAGGGGCTGAACATCCCGATCGAAGGCGAACCTGAGCAACGCATCGACGTCAAAGAAGTCGGTCAGGTTGGGATTGTCGCAGACGATTACATTGGTATGAGGCCGACGCTTTTGGTCTCCGAGGGGGATGAAGTCGAACTAGGGCAGCCAGTTTTTGCAGACAAGAAGACCGAGGGGGTAATTTTTACCGCCCCCGCTAGCGGCAAAGTAACGGCCATTAATCGGGGTGCCAAGCGTCGCTTTCTCTCGCTCGTCATCGACGTCGCCGCCAACGAACGCGAACGTGAATTTGCGAAGTTTGAGATGAGTCAGATTGCCAAGTTGCCTCGCGAGCAGGTGACGGAGCAGCTATTGTCCTCTGGACTATGGACCGCACTGAGGACTCGCCCGTATAGTCGCGTGCCATCACCGAAGACTGCTCCGCAAGCGATTTTTGTTACCGCAATTGACACCAATCCTCTGGCAGTTGATCCGGCGCCGATCATCGCCGAGAACAAAGATAACTTTGAGGCGGGCCTGGAAGTGCTCGGTCGTCTGACTGACGGCAACGTGTTTTTGTGTCGCGGTTCCGGCACGGCAACTCCTGGCGAGATGATGCAGCAAGTCCGCGTGGCCGAATTTACTGGCCCGCATCCATCAGGGTTGGTCGGTACTCACATGCACTTTCTCAAACCGGCTACGGTTGGCAGGGTGAATTGGTATCTGAACTATCAAGATTTGATTGCCATGGGTCGTTTGTTCACGCAAGGCCGCCTAGACACCAGCCGGATCATTTCCCTGGGTGGGCCCATGGTCAAAAAGCCGCGTTTACTGAAGACTCGGTTGGGCGCTTCGCTGACAGAACTGACCAGCGGTGAATTGACCGATTCCTCGGATCGCGTCATTTCTGGTTCGATCCTGTGCGGTCGTAAGAATCAAGAAGTCATTGGCTATTTGGGGCGCTATCACCTCGGCGTAGCTGCACTTCGCGAGGGGCATGAACGCGAGTTGTTGGGCTGGCAAATGCCTGGCTTTGACAAGTTCTCAATCACTCGTGCCTTTGCAGGCGCTTGGAAAGGCCCGAAGCGATTTGCGCTTACAACCAGTACCGGGGGTAGTGAACGGGCGATGGTTCCGATTGGGTCGTATGAGAAAGTCATGCCACTCGACATGCTGCCTACCTTACTATTGAGAGCCCTCATTTCGCGAGATAGCGAACGTGCCCAAGAGCTGGGTTGCCTCGAGTTGGATGAAGAAGATTTAGGGCTATGTACGTTTGTATGCCCTGGAAAATACGAGTACGGGGAAATCTTGCGAGACAATCTCCTGAAGATCGAGAAAGAAGGTTAACCGTCCATGAAGTTCCTGCGAAACGCACTGGATAAGGTGCATCCGCTGTTCGACAAAGGCGGCAAGTTAGAAAAACTTTACCCGCTCTTTGAGGCGGGAGATACGTTTCTGTTCACGCCCGGATCGGTCACCAAAGGGATGACGCACGTCCGCGATGCGCTCGACCTGAAGCGATTGATGATCATGGTCGTGCTAGCGCTCGTGCCATGTGTTTTCATGGCCATGTGGAACACTGGCTATCAAGCCAATTTGGCGATTGAATCGATTACCAAAGCGGGGCTCGAGCCCGCCTTCGATTGGCATCACTCGGTACTGACTGCGATCGGTTTGGGGCACAACCCGGGCAGCTTCCTGAATAATTTTGTCTACGGGGCGATCTTTTTTCTGCCCGTCTACATCGTGTGCATGACCGCCGGTGGTATTTGCGAAGTTATTTTCAGCATCGTCCGCGGACATGAGGTCAACGAAGGCTTTCTGGTGTCCGGTTTGCTGTTCCCACTAACATTGCCAGCCGACATCCCGTTGTGGCAAGTTGCCATTGGGATCATGTTTGGCGTTGTTATCGGCAAGGAAATATTTGGCGGAACCGGGCGAAATTTTTTGAATCCAGCCCTGACTGCGAGAGCGTTTCTTTACTTTGCGTATGCCGGTCAGATTAGCGGTGACAAAGTTTGGACGGCAGCCAAGTATGTGAAAGACGGAGTTGTCGATGGGTATTCAGGCGCCACGGCTCTGGGTCGCTTGGGAGGACTCTCAACCAACGCCATGGCCGATGCTGGCTACGATAGCCCCATGGAGTCGTTGCAGCATATCGCTACGACCGGTGGTGAAGTTTCCATCAGTTGGTGGCACTCCTTCATTGGAACCATTCCCGGCTCGATGGGAGAGACCAGCACGCTGGCTTGCCTAATCGGAGCCGCCGTCCTGATCGCCACTGGCATCGGATCGTGGCGCATCATGGCGGGCGTATGCATTGGCGCCATCGCGTTTTCATCGCTCTTGTACATCATCGGCAGCGAATCGAATCCAATGTTCGCGGTCCCGCCTTGGTGGCACTTTGTGATTGGCGGCTTTGCATTCGGAACAGTCTTTATGGCTACTGATCCTGTCAGCGCGTCGATGACGGAGACCGGCAAGTGGATCTATGGTGCGTTGATAGGTGCGATGACCATTTTGATTCGGGCAATTAATCCAGCTTTCCCCGAAGGCATCATGCTTGCCATCTTATTTGGTAATGTATTTGCTCCGCTGATCGACTACTTTGTTGTTCAAGCTAACGTGAAACGGAGGGCCGCTCGTTATGCCGCCTAAGGACTCAATCGCCAATACTTTCCTTGTCTCGCTGACGCTGTGTATTGTGTGCTCGGTTATGGTTAGCTCCGCTGCCGTGGCCCTCAAAGACACTCAGGAAACGAACAAGAAGCTCGACCGACAGCGGAACATCATTGAGGCTGCGGGATTGTCTGAGAACGCTCGCTCGTTGTCAGGCAAAGATGTGCAAACCATTTTCGATTCGATCGAGCGCAAGCTGGTCGATTTGAGCACCGGCGAGTACGTCGAAAATCCTGATGAATCCTTTGAGCCGCGTAAGGCTGCGAAGATTGAAGCTGAAAATGCGGATATCAAACCAATTGGCGGTGGAATAGGGATCGCCAAACGCGAGAAAATGACTTGGGTTTATCTTGTAAAGAACAAGAGCGGCCAACTGGATCAAGTGATTTTGCCAATCTACGGCAAGGGACTTTGGTCCACTCTGTACGGCTACGTCGCACTCAAGAATGACTTCGAAACGTTGAATGGCCTGACTTTTTACGAACACGGCGAAACGCCCGGTTTGGGTGGGGAGATTGAAAACCCCAAGTGGAAAGCACAGTGGCACGATATACATGTCTGGGATGGCGACCGTGAGGACAGCAATTTACGGATTGGTGTCGCCAAGGGAACGCCATCAGGGGAGGACGAGATGTACAAAGTCGATGGGCTTTCAGGCGCGACTATCACAAGTCGCGGTGTCGATGCATTGCTAAAGTACTGGTTTAGCAGCGACGGTTTTGCACCCTATTTAAAGAAACTAGCCGCTGAGAAGGGAGCTTCCAATGGCAGCGCCAACAGCTAGACAAGTCTTGCTGGGACCTATTTTTGATAACAACCCAATTGCCTTGCAGATTCTCGGGATCTGCTCGGCACTGGCGGTGACAACACAGCTAACAACCGCTTTGGTCATGAGCCTAGCTGTGACCCTGGTGACCGCTTTTGCTAGCGCAACGGTGAGTGCCATTCGCGGCTATATTCCCAGCAGCATTCGGATCATTGTTCAAATGGTGGTGATCGCTTCGCTGGTGATCGTCGTTGATCAAGTCCTGAAGGCCTACTTC
>JBBQRC010000345.1:0-6012 GCA_038215215.1 Pirellulales bacterium | reverse complement strand
GGGAGGGATCCAAAATGAACAGGTCGTGGCGGCCTTTGCGATCGGACAAACGCCGTCGAAAAATTCCTTGACGTTGCTCAACGCTCTGCCCATCGGGGACGGCGGTGCGGCACACGTGTCGGTCGATCGTACCGGACGTACCTTACTGACCGCGCAATATGGAACGGGTTCAGTCGCAGTTTTTTCACTTAACGACGATGGGTCCATCAAAACACGCACGCAACTGGTGAAGCATACCGGTGGCGCCAAAGTGGTGGCAGGACGACAAGATACGCCACACGCACACTGGACCGGCTTTTCTCCGGACAATCGTTTTGCTTTCGTGCCCGACTTGGGACTCGACCGCGTCATGATTTATCAATTGGACGCCGAGCACTCCGCGCTCGCGCCGCATGGCGAAGGGGTTGTACCGCCGGGTAGTGGGCCGCGGCACATGAAGTTCCATCCTAACGGGCGCTGGATTTATGTACTCAACGAACTGAGCTTGACGGTCACACTTTTCGACTACGATGCGGCCCAGGGAACGATGGCTCCCCGGCAAACCCTGGCCACCGTCCCTGCGGCCGAGTTAGCTCTCGAAAAAGCCAAGAGTGCCTCGGAGATACGCGTTCACCCCAACGGCAAGTTCGTCTATGCGGCCAATCGCGGTCACGATTCCATTACGGCTTTCTCCGTGGATCCGCAGAATGGCGAGTTGACAGTTCTGCAGTCCGCTAACGCCAGAGCTATCACACCACGGAATTTCAATATCTCTCCGGATGGTAATTGGCTGCTGACTGCCGGTCAGATGTCCCATACCCTGGCCGTGTTCAGTTTAGATGCCGCCTCCGGACGCATCACGTTCAATCAGAACGCAGTCTACGTCCCCTCGCCGATTTGCGTGCTGTTCGACGACGGGCGCTAAAGTTCGTCCACAAGTGATTCACGGTCGCGGCGACCAACCAACGACAGTTATTGAGAATTTTTGGAATCGCAAGGCTGGTGGAATCGTTTAGAATAAACCAAGGTACTTCGGTATGCAGGTAACGGTCGAGTTGTTTGGTATCCCGCGCGCGCGGGCAGGTGTCTCGCAAACCGTGGCCCACGGTTCGACTTTAGGAGACGTCCTGCTTGACCTCGCCCGTCGCTTTCCAGCCTTGGGGGAGACATGCATCCAAGACCGGTCCTTGAAACCGGGCTACACCGCCAATCTGCGAGGTGAAAAGTTTGTGACCGATCCCACTCTCCGCTTACGCGAGGGAGACGCCATTTTGCTGTTGTCTGTGGATGCGGGTGGGTAATGCCGAGTTAGGTAAATTCCGCAGCTTCATTAAGTGATTTGCCCTCAGATATGCCTGCAACTCCTGGATACCATGGCCGCTACCTTCGCATCGATTTATCGACAGGCCTGTCGACAGAGATTGCGATCGACGCTGAATGTTTGCGCGACTATCTCGGCGGCAGTGGCCTTGGTGTGGCGCTGCTGTTGCGTGAAGGTGCGGCCGAGTTCGATCCGTTGTCGCCCCAAGCAGTGTTGGCTTTTGTCTTCAGTCCCCTGGTGGGCAGTCCCGTAACCACGTCGGCCAAGTTTGCGGTGGTCAGCAAGAGTCCACTAACGCAGCGGCTGAATGATTCGCTGGCCAGTAGTGGATTCGCTTTGGCCGGAAAAAAGACCGGCTACGATGCCCTCGTGTTGGTCGGCCGGACCTCGGAGCTTTCGATTTTAGTGATTGACAACGATCAGGTGTCCCTTCAGTCCGCCGCGGATTTGCAGGGACTTTCCAATGGGGACACGCAGCGCCTGCTGCAAGCTCGGCTGGGAAACGAATTTCAGACAGCCACGATCGGTCCGGCTGGGGAGCGTCTCGTGCGCTACGCCACGATTTCTCACGATGGCCGACATGCTGGCCGCGGCGGGAGCGGTGCAGTGCTGGGATCGAAGAATATTAAGGGACTGGCGGTTCGCGGAACTCGGCGGGTGCAGTGGTCGCAGCCGCAGGCCTTAACGAGTCTGGCCAAGCAGCTTTCCGAAAGATCGTTTGGTCCGGCGACGGCCAAGTATCGCGAATTAGGGACCGCATCGAATCTGCTCACCTTCAATCGACTGAACGTCCTGCCGACCCGCAACTTTCAACAAGGGAGTTTTGCCCAAGCTGCAGCGATTTCGCCGGAAGAACTTAACGCCACGCGGAAGCGCTCGCGTTCCTCATGTGTTGCCTGCACGATTGGCTGCGAACATCTTTACAGTACGAAAGGTGCGGGCGGTTCGGTACGGCTGGAGTATGAAAACTTATTTGCACTTGGACCGTTGTGTGGCATTGGCGACTCAGACGTAATTCTCGAAGCCTCCCGACGCTGCGATGAACTGGGCTTGGATACGATCAGCGCTGGCGGCACCATTGGCTTTGCCATGGAATGCGCCGAGCGCGGACTGATCGATGCACCTTGGCTACGATTTGGAGATGGACCAGCGCTGCTGCGGGCGCTTGACTTAATTGTCAGCGGAGAAGGTTTGGGAGAGCTATTGGCGCTCGGCAGTCGGGGGATGGCGCTGGAGATTGGCCAGGATTCCATTCACTTCGCACCTCAGGTCAAAGGGCTCGAGTTACCCGGTTATGATCCTCGCGGCTTGCAGATGATGGCGTTGGGCTTTGCGGTGAGCGCCCGGGGTGCGGATCACAATCGCTCAGGGGCCTATGAAGTTGATTTCTCGGAGTCTGTCGACCGTCGCGACGTTGGCCCAGAGTCGGCTTACTTGGCGGTCGAAACGGAGGACAAAGCGGCGATTATGGATTCGCTGATCCTGTGCAAATTTCTACGCGGCATCTTTGCTGATATTTTTGTAGAGTCCGCAGAGATTTTGCGACTGGTGACCGGCTGGGACGTGACGGCCAAAGAGCTGCGTGCGACGGCACAGCGAATCGTCACGGCTAAAAAAAGATTTAACGTTCTGGCGGGCTGGACCCCGGCCGAAGACACGCTCCCACAGCGCATGCTGCGGGTCGCAATCCCTGAGGATGCGCGATCGCAACTATCCACCGAGCGCCTCGCCGCGCTAATAAAAGCGTACAATTTGGCACGTGGATGGGGCGAGGAGGGCTGGCCACCGGACACGAAACCCCATTTTTTGTGATTGCCAACATGTCCAACACCTTTATTCTCATTCCAGGGCGAACAACCGATCAAGGTTGCGGTGTCAGCGAAGGCAAATTCAAGGATCGATACCAAGATGCAATCAATGCGCTGCAGGTTGCCCCAGGCGATATGGAACGACTGGGACTGGCCGAAGGTGACCGCGTGCGATTGACGAGCGAAGAGGGGCAGTCGGTTGAGGTGTGCGTGACTACGGCTAGAAAAGATGAATTGCCCGAGGGGCTGCTGTTCATCGCTTATGGTGAAATTTCCAGTCGGCTGATGACAGGCGACACGCACGGTTCGGGTATGCCCACCAGCAAGGGCGTGGAAGTTACGCTGGAATTGTTAAAGTAGCTAGAAAGGTGTATTGATGACCAGTGCTTCAACTCAGGTTTACGCTCCCACACCCAGCATTCCCGGAGAACTTAAAGTAATCCAGGACGCAACCTGCACCTTTTGTGGCTGCGTCTGCGATGACATCGAGTTGACCGTCAAGGATGACCACATCATCGAAGCCAAACGTGCTTGCGTGCTGGGCAAAGCTTGGTTTTTGAATCACAGTATTGAAGATCGACCGAGCTGCACGATCGACGGCCAGCCCGCGACGCTGGAGCAAGGCTATGACCGAGCGGCCCAAATACTGACCACTGGGAAGTACCCCATCGTGTATGGCCTAAGCGACTCTCCGTGCGAAGCCCAGCGCGTGGCGGTCAGCATCGTGGACTGGATAAAGGGAACGATCGACACCACCACCAGCGTTTGTCACGGCCCGTCAGGTATGGCCTTTCAAGGTGTAGGCGAGGTCACTTGCTCTTTGGGTGAGGTGGCCAATCGCGGCGATTTGATTATGTTCTGGGGCTCCAACCCAGCCGAAAGTCATCCGCGACACTTCACCAAATACAGCCTCATGCCCAAAGGCATGTTTCTTCCCAACGGTCGCAAAGACCGCACCTGCGTTATCGTGGATGTGCGGAAGACGAAAAGTGCCAAGGCGGCCGATATCTTTATTCAAATTAAACCCAAAAAGGACTTCGAAGCCCTATGGACGCTCCGCGCGCTCGCCAAGGGGCTCGATTTAGATCCCGATCTCGTACAGCGGGAAACTGGCGTGGAGTTTTCGGTGTGGACCGATTTGATGGCACGGATGAAGGCCTGCAAGTTCGGAGTGATCTTCTTCGGGATGGGGCTGACCATGACCCGTGGCAAGCACGTCAACAGCGAAGCCCTGCTAGCGCTCACCCGCGATATGAACGCGCACACTCGATTTGTCGCGAAACCCAATCGCGGCCATGGCAATGTGACCGGCGCTGACAATGTTGTTTCCTGGCGCACGGGCTACCCCTTTGGTGTCAATCATGCACGCGGTTACCCTCGGTTCAATCCGGGCGAATACACCACCTCGGATACGCTGGCGAATCGCGAGGCCGATTGTGCCATGATGATCGCTTGCGATCCGATGGCCAACTTCTCACAGCCAGCCCGCGAGCATTTAGCGTCGATTCCCTACATCGCCCTCGATACGAAAGAAACGCCGACGACGCGGGGGGCGGCGGTGGCATTTTCCGTGGCCACGTATGGGATCAATACCGGCGGAACAGTCTATCGCATGGACGACGTTCCCCTGCCTCTGCGGCCTGCGTTCCCCTCGCCGCACCCCAGCGATTATGACGTCTTGACTGCCATCGAAGCACGCGTGAAGAAGATTTTGGGTATCACCGGGTAGCCCGCATCCTGTCCAGGCAACGCTTCTGTCCCTCCCCGCTCAGGCATTCAACCATGACCGCGTCTAACTACACAAAAATCTCGCAGGGGATTGTCTACGATCCCTTAAACGGCATCGACGGCCAAGTTCGCGATTTATGGCTGCTGGATGGAAGTATCGTCGAGCCGCCGTCGGATTCGACCGTCAAGCCAGTGCGTACAATCGATGCCAGCGGGTTGGTGGTAATGCCCGGCGGCATTGACATGCATTGCCATATCGCAGGCCCCAAAGTCAACGTAGCACGCAAGATGCGACCTGAAGAGAAGCGTCGCGGTGAGCAGATGCCACGGACGAACATCACTCACAGCGGTAGCTTGGGTAGCGTACCAAGCACTTTCGCCACTGGCTATAAATACACGGCCATGGGATACACCACAGCCTTCGATGCTGCCATCCCACCGCTCGGGGCGCGGCATGCACACGAGGAATTTGAGGATACGCCCTGCATCGACAAGGGCTTTTACGTACTCATGGGCAACAATCACTATGTGATGCAGTCCCTGATGCAAAAGGAGCCTCAAAAACTCAAGGCCTTTATCGGCTGGTTACTCTCGTCGACCAAAGGCTTTGCTCCCAAGTTGGTCAATCCGGGTGGCGTTGAAGTCTGGAAGTCTAAACAGGCCGGTAACGTCAGCGGCCTGGATTCGCTGGTTGATCACTTTGAAGTGACGCCGCGCCAGATCATTACCGGCGTCGCGCAGGCCGCCGGCGAACTTGGACTGCCCCATCCAGTGCACATTCACTGCAACAATCTTGGCATGCCTGGCAATTGGGAAACGACGCTTGAGACTATGCGGGCACTGGAAGGCCATCGTGGCCACATTACCCACATTCAATTTCACAGTTATGGCGGGGGTAATGGAGACGAAAATACGTTCAATAGCAAGGTCGTTCCGTTGGCGGAATACGTCAACGCCAACCCCAACATCACCATCGACGTCGGCCAAGTCATCTTCGGCGAAACGACCAGTATGACGGGTGACGGGCCTTTGGGGTACTTTCTCTCTAAGGTTTACGGTGGCAAGTGGTTCAGTAGTGATACGGAAATGGAATCGGGTTGCGGAATCACTCCCATCAAGTACCGCAACAAGTCGCTGGTGCATTCGCTGCAATGGGCCATTGGGTTGGAGTGGTAT
>JBBQRC010000344.1:0-6017 GCA_038215215.1 Pirellulales bacterium | reverse complement strand
TGCTTGGCAACGCTGGAATTTGGCCGCTGCGAATTATCGCATGTTCCAAGTCAGCCGCTTGTCCGAAGCAAGTTGGGGGGCGGGCCTGTTCTCAGATAGCTCTCCGAACGAAGGTTTCTACTTCTACCAAATGGCCGATCGATACCGACTGCCCGAAAAGTTCGACTTGTATGTTCCTACTAGTAGGCTGGCCGATGATTTTCAATCGCAGATGAAAGCTAGCAAGTTGGCGGGTGTGCAACGACTGAAGTCATTAAGCACCAATTTTGGCGACAGAGCTCAATTGGTTCCTCGGACCGGCGAGTCGTTGATTAAAGTCGTCGTTCCAGCCGATTGGGACGCAGTCATGCAGGTGTACTTGAGCCGGTCACCACAACGACGCCTACCCTGGCAACGCAGCCGACCGGAAGATCGAATTTGGGTGGTTGAGTTGCTGAAGGACCGTCAAACCAAGCGGCAGCTAGACGCAGATTGGGAATCGAATCCGCCCACGGGTAACTTGGCAATTCGTGGTAACTGGAGGGAATCGCGAATCGAATGGAAAATCTTGGCGGAACAGCGGTCGGCGGTTGAGCTAGTGATGTCGCGGCCGGACGCTGATGGTGCGACGATTCAGGTTATCTCGCCTAGAGAAAAACCACCGATTCGCGTGCTCATGCTCGTCGACTGCTCCAACTCGATGGAAACCAAAGTACCCAGCTTGCGCGAGGCTGTAGGTGGCCCAGCGAAGGTGCCGCTGTTTGAGCAGGTGAAGGAGGCTGCCACCAACGTGATTGAACGCCTGCGAATGATCCACGGGGTGGAAGCCAATGTCACCCTGGGGCTGATTCCTTTTGGGCTCAATAAAAGCGACATGGATGATCCTTTGAAGAATCTGCTGATCATGCGGCCAGAGGACTTTTATCGGACAAAGGAAATACGACAGCTTGATCAGCCGTGGCAGTTCGAAATGGAGCAACTCATCGAGCGGCTCAGGCCAAGTGGAGACACTCCGCTGTATGACGCCATCTCCTTCGCCTATGACGTCGCCAAGGAAGGTAGCGAGGCCAAAACGCTGATTTATGTGTTTACCGATGGTGTCAACTTCGTGAATAAGCCTCCCGCGGATCCCAAGACTGTAAACGATGTTCGCAATGCTATCAAAAATAATCCAAATGCGAGATTGAGTATCTTTCACTTCGATTTCTTTGAAACCTGGGTCACGAAACAAGACAGTGCCCTGCAAGCCCGCTGGCGGAGAATCTACGAGACGGGCACGAGCGAACTGGAATCCTTGAAATCGCTTGGAACAAGCCAATACGGCTACTATCGTTCCGATCAGGCTCAGCAGTTGATGCAAGACTCTTTAGCCACAATTCCAAGGTCGATTGTGACGATCGAGTCGGTCAGCGGTAATGGGGAGCCTTTTAAAATAGAGTCGCAACCGCTGGATGCTGAAATTCCGATTCCGCAAAATCACCTGCAGGCAGTGCTGCAGGTGACGGTAGATGGCCCATTTGGTGGCGCACGCGGCACGGTGGAGGCGTTAGGCGGCGAGCAATTGAAGTTGAACTTTGATGCGCTTCGCCGACGACTGGAGTTTGAGAAATTTCCGTTAAGTGGCAAGCTCCAAGTGAGGCCAAGGGGAATCGAACCGCCCAGCACGCTGTACCTTAAGACTCTGACCGATCAATTGGTGACCGCAAATCAATTAGGTTTCGAGCTGAATTTTTGGAATGGTAGCCAGTCCGTGTTTACGCATCGACCGCGCTTTATCGTGGCTGAAGTATCACAAAGTGATGATGTACGAGCTGGCACCTTTGTGTTGTCGGACTATCGCTTTATGTCGCGCACGCACTATCCGGAAGCCCGCCTCAGCGAAGTCCCTTGGCCAAAGAGTCGACCGCCAGCCAGCTTGCGTGTTTGGGTGAGTGCTACGCTGCCGGCTCAATTGACCATGAAGAGCATCGAACCCGCTAAGACCGATACTTTTACCATGGGCGCCGCCACGCTCCAAATTGAGAACAAGGGCGGCAGTGTGGTCGTCAATGTTACTTATGCGGTTGCCCCGCAGCCCAAAGATCGCATGGTGGTGATTTGCCCTGACTTCGAAAACTCCAAACGTTCTTTTTCGGCCGACGATTGGTCGGAAGTGCACGAGTTTAACTTTCCGGAAAATTTGAAAAATCAAAAAGTCGAACTGCAATTCGCCACCATCGGAGAATTAGAAGAGGCCGTTAAGTTGAATCAGTTGACAGAGTTTGATTTTGATCGCATCGATTTGAGATAACGAGGGAACGAGTGCGGTAACCTATTTTAAGACGACGCCTTAGTTCCAGTTTCGCACTTTTTGGAGTGCGGTGATTCATCACCGCTTTGGCTTTTCCTCAACGTCCAGAACCGCTTGGCTGTTTTCGCTCGGGGTCGCAACCGCTGGGGTGCACAAAATTCACACACGGTTGCTGCACACGCTTGAAAATGAAAGCTGCGACAAGTCGCAGCAGTCCAAAAAACTGCGAAACTGGAACTTAGATCCACTTGCCGCGGTATCGGCCGCGGGCCAAGCGTGCTGATTTGCGCGCTGAGCGTTACGTCTCAGCGCCCGCTGACGCTCAGCTTGGAGAGACTTTGCTTTGCAAATCAGGAAAGGCGATCCGCTTAAGCGTAAACGTTCGAGAATGCAGGCTGACTTTGCCGAAAAGACTCTTGGGAACAGTCGCAAAGATGCTTAGGTCAGTCGTCGTGGAAGGGATTCGCAATGTTACGGTACAAGCTCTTGGGAATCGTCGGCGTCAGCTTGGTTACGGGCGCATTGATCAGCTTCGCGCAGATGCCGACGCTCAGCGAATCGAACGCTCTGACGGACGATCTGCCAGTACTTATGCGGGCGAAACTATCGAGCAGCCAGAAAGTGGTCGAGGGGCTGATGGCTGGCGACTTCGCGATGATTCGTAAGGGGGGCGAGGATTTAAAAAGGATTTGCGACGCCACCAGTTGGCGGGCACACGAGGATCCGATTTACGCGCACTACCGCGCCGAATTGGCCAGATCCTCGATGAAGATCGTGGCCCAAGCTGAGGCCGAAAATCTAGACGGCGCGGCCTATGGTTACATGCACTCGTTGACCACGTGTATCCAGTGCCACGATTATTGCCGCAACACGCTTCGTATTGCCTCCGCCCGCGTAGTTCCGCCGGTGGTCTCCATCCCTACATCGGAACAGGAAGCCCGGCAGCTCCGCGCCACCTGGCGCTGATCGCCACTTCCTCGCTACACGTCCAGATTACGGACATCGAGAGCGTGTTTCTCAATAAAGTGACGACGTGGCTCAACCTTGTCCCCCATCAGCACGCGGAACATTTCATCAGCGGCTCCGGCATCGACCAGCGTCACTTTGACGAGCGTACGGTTGGCGCGATCGAGGGTTGTCTCGCGCAATTCCTCGGGATTCATTTCACCCAAGCCCTTGAAACGCGTGACCTGCATCCCTTTTTCACCAGCGGCCCGAATCGTGGGAAGCAAGGTGCGCAAATCATCCAGGCCGGATCGATTGTCTTCACGGTTGATATGAAACTTCGATTCGGTGGTACCCGTGCGCTCTTGCGGAATCAGGTCTTGGATGGTGAAACCGTAAGCGGCTAATTCCTTCAGCCCCGAGTTGATCGTTTTGACTTCGTGCATTTCAACAAAGTGAGCTTGCAGCGGTCGATCTGCTTCGGGAACTTCGGTGGTAGGCTGGCCATCGACGACGGTCGGAGCGGGCGCTTCGAGCGACAGATTTTCTTTGGCGGCGAACTCTTCCAAGAGTTCACGACTGTGGAAGAAGTGTTTGTCGTTACCAACGGCCAGCAGGAAAACCGGCAGGCGTGGCGGTGCATCTTCGATGCGGGCCGCGTGTTCCCTCAAACTGATGCCGCGGCGTTCCAAAGCGAGCAGCGCGTCCTCCATGGTCGATAGAGCCTCGCTGAGCTTGCGCATGCTTTCGCCTTCTATCCGGCGGCCGTCTTCCATTTCAAGCCAGCAATCTGCCAGCCCGCGTTCGAGGAGCTGCGTCCTCATTTCTTCCTCAGATTGAACGTAATAGCGTTCTTTTTTGCCGCGAACAACGCGAAACAGAGGAGGTTGAGCTAGGTAAACATGTCCTCCAGCAACCAGTTGATACATTTGGCGATAGAAGAAGCAGAGCAAAAGTGTACGGATATGCGAGCCGTCGACGTCGGCGTCGGTCATGATAATGACTTTGTTGTAGCGACGCTTGCCAATATCCTGGTCTGCCCCAATACCGCTACCTATCGCTTGAATCATGCTCTGGACTTCTTCATTCGCCAGCACTTTGTCTTCGCGACTCTTGTAGGCGTTAATGATCTTTCCGCGTAGCGGCAGGATAGCTTGGAAATCGCGGAAGCGTCCACCTTCGGCGCTGCCGCCGGCCGAATCACCTTCGACGAGGTACAGCTCACATTCCTCCATCTTGTTACTGATGCAGTCGCGCAACTTACCCGGCAGACCACCACCACTCAGTGCATCTTTGCGTTTGCGGAGTAAATCTTTGGCTTTCTTGGCAGCCTCACGTGCTTCGCAGGCCAACAGTCCCTTTTTGGCAATTAACTTGGCATTCTTCGGGTTCTCTTCCATGTACTTTTGCAGCGCATCCCCCACGGCCCCGTTGACGATCCCTTCAATTTCACTGTTACCAAGCTTGGTTTTGGTCTGGCCCTCAAACTGAGGATGAGGCACGCGTAGGCTGATCACAGCCGTTAAGCCCTCGCGGAAATCATCCCCTGTGGGAATCAGATCCTTGAAGAGGTTTTCTTTTTTGCCGTAGGTATTCAGTGTTCGCGTGAGGGCAGAGCGAAAGCCGGAGACGTGCGTACCCCCCTCGATCGTATGAATATTGTTCGCGTACGACTGAACGTTTTCGGTGTATTCCGTTGTGTACTGCAGGGCAATTTCATAGCCGACATCGTCGCGCGTTCCGGCAATCAAGATGACGTCAGGGTGGATCGCGTCACTAGCGCGGTTCAAATATTCCACGAACTGGATAATTCCGCGTTCGTAGTAGAACTCGTCACCTTCATTGTTGCGTTCGTCGCGGAATTTAATGCGGACGCCGCTGTTCAGAAAAGCCAGTTCTTGCAGTCGCTTATAAAGCGTATCAAAGAGGAACTTGGTGTTCGGAAAGATCGCGCCGTCGGGCTTAAAGGTTGTTTTGGTGCCGCGCCGCGTGGTAGGCCGAACTTTAAGAACTGGACCCGTGGCAACTCCACGTTCGTAATTATGTGTCCAGACAAAACCATCGCGGCTGACTTCCACTTCGCACCACTGCGACAAGAAATTAACCACCGTCACACCCACGCCGTGCAGGCCACCCGACGTTTGATAAGATTTTTTGTCGAACTTGCCGCCAAACTTGAGTACCGTCATCACACCTTCCAGCGTGCTGACCTCGCGATCCATCTCTTCGCTCAATTGAGCGTGACGGCCGGTCGGGATGCCCCGCCCGTCGTCCTCAACAGTCACCGAGCCATCGGTATTAACCGTTACGGAGATGATCTTAGCATGGCCGGCCATGGCCTCATCGATCGAGTTATCCACCACTTCGTAGACCAAATGGTGCAAGCCCTTGAGCGTCGTGTCGCCGATGTACATACCGGGCCGAGCTCGCACATGCTCCATGTCACTCAAGTGTTTCAAGTCGTCTGAAGAATAGCCAGAGCGATCGAGCCCAATTTCATTTCCGTCCGTGGAATTTGGCTCGCTAGTTGGATCCATTTCAGTAGTCATCTAGTGCTCACCGAGCGTCAACTCGGCTCCAAGAGAAGTTGTTCATGTGTGTTCAGTCGCCGACTGACGTTCTATAGTCTGACTGCGTTCTGCCGTGCGACCGAGTTCCGTCCTCCAGCAACCACGTTCTGCGGTTCAACAGTTACGCGGACATCCCCGCTTCAACCATCCATTTCGTCAACTCACCGGAACGGCGTCGCGATGGCCGTCGACGGGTCGCGGGCAAGGGGCTGGTCGTCGGCGCATTCTAGCAT
>JBBQRC010000343.1:0-6039 GCA_038215215.1 Pirellulales bacterium | reverse complement strand
CTCCGCTGAGGCTAGTCAGGGCTGTGACCATTTTGGAGTGCAGTTGCTTTTCCCACAGTACTTTTCCGTGTTCTAGATCAATCGCAAAAAGATATCCACGCGTGTCTCCCACGAAAGCTCGGGTTTCGCGTACACACAGCGAAACGATGGGACTTGGGAATGTTTGTTGCCACTGGTTCTGTCCCTGGAAGCCATGGCTGGCGAGAAATCCTGACTCTTGTCGAATGGTACCGGCCAGGGCAATACGCTGGGCATCGATTACCTGGGCACATGCGATTTGTGCACCGTCGATTTGAACAGTGAGCGGTTCGACAACAAATTGGCCATCGATCGGGCAATACAACCGAGCCAGGTTGTGGCGACCAACCAGCAGCCACTGGTGTCGTGCGAATGACGGCGTAATTTGCTGGACGATGAAGGGGGCAGGCAGTTCCTGCTGGGTTTGTCCAGAGCAGGTGCCCAAGGTGATGAAATGCATCAGGCTACTAGCGAGCAGAAGCAGGTAGACTCGCCAAAAGATGGTTAGTTGGGGTACATTTCTGAGTGAGTGGTGCATGCTTTGGATTTTCGCGCCAAGTAGCCGCAAAGATTCGCGTTAGTGATCGCTTCGCCCGTGCCGAATTAGATTTTGTAAGGTTGGCTCAGCCATTGCGTTGTGCCGTGACATACGTCTAGCATACCAAATCAATCAAGCTTGGCGGCTCGTCCTCGTTTCCACGGGCGATTTGCGTATCCACACTTTCGTCCTGCTTCAATTCGGTGGCGACGTCGTTTTCGTCCCGCCGCTGGCGTGCGTGTGAGCCGAGACCATCGCCTTGGCCCTGGGCATCGCGATCGGCGCTGGCCCCTTGAGTCTGTTCAAGGGTGGCCGGAAGGGGTGTCGTTTCAGCGAGTTGGCCAGACTGGAGTGCGGCATCTTTGTCACGAGCAGAAACTTGTGACGCGATGCTGATCGCTTGAGCGGCGGAGAAATTTGTTGGAATTTGCATCGCCACCGATCTCCTGGCGTAGTGTTAGCGGGTTAGCCCCATAAAGAAGCTGAAGATCTGCGTTTGATCCCCGTCGGCCTTGTTGACCGGAACGGCGAAGTCGAAGGCCAGCGGTGCGGGACCGAGAGCGGGTACGGCAATGCGAAGCCCGAAACCGGGAGCAACGCGAAAGTCACTGCTTTTAAGAGTGACGTCTTGCTCAACGGTACCGTAATCGACGAAGGCAACACCGCGTAGCATTTCGTCGGCAGTCAAAGGAAAGACGTATTCCAAACTACCGAGGAACATGAAGCGTCCACCCACTTGAACGGTGTTAACGACTGGACTGGCACCGCGGAAACGGAAACCACGAAGCGTGTTGTAACCACCCGCGAAATAATTCTCGAAGATGGGTGTGTCGGCTCCCGAGTAGCCAAATTTCCAAGTACTTGCCAGCGTCTGTCGCCCCGTTTGGTCTGGACGCTCGCGAATTAAGAAGTAGCGATTGTAGTTGACTGCCACGCGCGGGAAATTGAACTCACCAAACACTTGATCGTAGATCAGCTCAAGCAGGTGTCCTTGAGTTGACATGAACGGACTGTCACGTGTGTCGTGTGCCAAACGGGCTCGCGCGGTGTACAGATCGTTGCTACCGAGAACTCGATCCAACTGATTGACACCGGTCACTCGCGGCGAGAATATTTTTACATCTTCGGGACGCAATTCACCGCTGAGCGAAAGATCTTTAGTGATTTCGTAACCAAGGGCCACACGACCACCTAAGCGTTGCTCGGTCCAGTCTTGATATTGACGCGTGAAAAAGAAGCCGCCGATAGAAAGGCTGTAAGGCAAATAGCCGAACAAATTGCGTTCTGTCCAGTTCACTGTGTAGCGTTGCACGAGCGTTCCTGGCATTAACTCAACCCGTAGATTCTGACCGCCGCCGCGAAACGCGCGTCCCGATGCGACATCATCCCAACTACGGGGAATACTACGGTAATCGAAATTCCGCTCGTCGATCGTTAGTTGGCCGCTCAACCCCAGATTACTGTTGACCGAACCACCGAGCATAACGCGACCGGTGCGCGCTTCTTGAACGTAAACGTCGATTGGGGCAACACGTTCTTTGTAGGTCGGGGAGGTAAATTCGGCCGAAGGATCCATAGTTGGGAATGCGCCTGGTGCTAGCGTGGACTCGGCAGTTTGCGGTATGCCCATAGCACCAGGGGCTATGGTCGAACCGTAACTATCCTGTCCAGGAGCTTGATAAGTGCCAGGGGCACCGTAACCTACTGGCGGACTGGCTGCATAAGGACTAGCGTTGGGTGCTGAGCCAGCGTAAGGATCTGGTAACACTGCGCTGGGAGCAGTTTGGCCGGATGGTGGCGGCTGGTAATTGATCGGCGGCTGATAGGTGGGAGTTGGCTGATAGGTGGACTGAGGCTGATAATTCGGGGGAGGTTGGTAAGCCGGTGGCTGGAACGTGCTGTAAGTTGCTGGTCCCGACGCGGGAGAATTCGGAAAGTTGCTTTGGGGGATATTGTTGGATTGTGTAGTTGTACTAATCAATGATGCCGGTATACCGGTTTGTGGCCCGGTAGATTGCGAGTTGTTAGCCGCCGTCACTGGAGCGTAGGGGTTGGCGGTCAAGGGTGCGTAAGGACTGATTGGGTTGGTTGCTTGCCACGGCAAATTTGCCCTGGGGCTAGTGGAAGTTGTAGCGGGACCGGGCGTCGCAGTACGGTTGGTTGATCCAAAGGTGGTGCTGCCCGTGGCATTGTAATTTCTTGATCCAGCTATGGTGGCTGGCATAGGACTAGCTGCCGAGTTTGGACCGATTACTGTGGTGCCGCCCCAGTTATCCGGTGATTGTCCGCGGATACGCACGCCGTTGGATTCATTCGTCTTGGACGTAGGTGGGGCAGTTGGTGAGTTCAATTCCGAGTGAGAACCATCGTCAGTGGTCGGCTTGAGCAGGGATTTGGCAGCAGACCCCAGACCAGCTGCGCGACCGTTGGTAGAGTGCATCCCCAGTTGACACCCTGCCGCACTTATCAGTCCGAAACACGCAGCCGCTTTTCCTAGATCTCGCAACCACGTGTAGGGGAGGCTCCCGATAAGTCTCAGGGATGCGTTTGTGCGAACAGCATTATTGTACAAGAGTGACTGTCCCTGTGTCTGCTGATGGCAATCACTGCGAAGCGGTCGGTAGCAAGTTTTCCAGAATCTTTCGACGTTCATCGCAGTGACTTTATGCTCGAAGTTCTTCTTGAATCAACTGTTGTCGAATTTTCATGTTCGCAAAGGCGGCTGGCTGGTGAGCTGTCAGCGGGCATTAATAATCCCCGGTATCGCTGTCGGGTTGCCGCACTTCAACTCGTGGACCCTGTCCTTCGGTGTCAAACAGTTGCGAGGCTTTAAGTCGACGTTCCGAGTCTTCCAGTTCCCGCAGGTCAATGATTTGTCCTGGGCGCACGCCCAAAAAGTTGGTCACGACGTTGTGCTGTGTGTGGCTTGAATCGCCGTCGATGTGCACGTGCACTTCACCCGCGCGGTAAACGTCACCCTCGACGATGCGAAAAATCAAATCCAGCTGTCCGGGTTCCTCGAGAAATCTTGGCTCGGGGACGATGTCAACGAAAATGAATCCTCGTCGTCCGTAATAATCGTTGCGAAGCGTGCGTTGATCACGGCTCATCTTGCCCAGGTTGAATGCTTCTCCCGATTTGACGGTCAAGGCTGCCATCAACTGTTCGGTGGAAAACGCCTTGTTTCCGATGAGCGTGACATTGCGAATGTGAAACTGCGGTCCCTCATCGAGTACAAAAATCACGTCTAGGAAATCTCCACTGCCGAGATAGTCCAAGCGGTAATCGACGCGGGCCTGAAAATAGCCGAGCGCACGGTAGTAGCCCACCAAGCGGTCGGTGTCTTCACGAATTTGATTCAGGTTCGCTTTGTTAAACATGTAGGTCGTGAGTCCGCTGCGAGCATCGTGCGACTTTATCTTGGTCGCCAAGATGGCATCGCTGAAGATGACGTTGCCCTCAAAACGAATCTCCCAGATGCGTTCGAGCGGG
Organism: Pirellulales bacterium; assembly: GCA_038215215.1. Classification (GTDB taxonomy): domain Bacteria; phylum Planctomycetota; class Planctomycetia; order Pirellulales; family Pirellulaceae; genus Aureliella. Next base: position 1,991 of record JBBQRC010000343.1, on the reverse strand, counting down.
CCTTCCGCGATCTCGAAAAAGACGCGTCGATCACCCGCTTTGTTACCTTCGAGCACTTGAATGGACGCTTGGTTCATGCCATGTTCGTGATAGAGATCCGTCAATCGCTGCTTGGCCATATCAACTGAAAACGGATTGATTGGGTCTCCCTTATCGATCCCGCTATGTTTCTTCAACAAGCGTTCATCCATCCGCTGGTTCCCGTGGTAGACCACCTCGGTTACAGTAGGTTGTTCAAGTATTTCCAGTCGTACAATTACACCGCCTTCCACGTCGCGGACGGTTGGCGTGATTTTTCGAAATAGTTCGGTGCGATATAGTTCGTGCAAATCCGCTTGCAACTGCTTGTCATCAAAGTTGCGATCTACTCGTGTTTGCATATGCGATAGGATTTTGTGTTGGCTGATGGAGCGATTGCCAACAATTTCCATGCCAACAACCAATTTACCACTTGAGGCACCGCCTAAACGCGGCCCTCCGGCTTTCCACATGCGATCTCGAAACTTCGGATCCTCAATGGCTGGTGCCCCGCCTGGTCCGCCTCCGCCTCCGCCTGGTCCCTGCGCCAAACCGATGTCGGACTGCGTCACGTGAGTGATCAAGAAGAAGCTCACGGCAACCAATATGTAGTGCAATGAGAACAAGCTGAAAGTAAACAGTTTTTGCATGTGCTTCCAGTTCTCCATCAAAATCCTGCACCAGGCTGCTGCATCCTGGACAGGGCTTCCACGCTGGCGGTCCAGACGCTTGCCCACTCGTCCTTGGTTTAATTAGCGAAAGCGGCGAGACTTAACAAGACGGATTCTGTGTACCCAGTTAGGCAGGAATAATGGATTTGTTGGACTGGGATAGGCGATCGGTGGCGCCAGCACCACCGTCCGGTACGGCCCAGAAATCCTGGCCGTGCGTAGCAAGAAAGCTCCTTCTCGCCTAATATTGATGCTCATCAAGTCGTCTTTACTACTGGAGATCTGCCGATGATTCGCACCCCATTCTTGCTAGCGTTCGCCGTTTGTGTTGCTTGCCAAGCCCAGGCTCAACAGGAATACGAAGTTCGACCAATTAAGAATTCTCCTACTTTCAGCCAAGCCATTGCAGTCAATGCGAAGCTGGAAGTGCTAGGTGTGCGGGAAGTCTCGGAAGGCGCAACGGTGACACTTCGCAACTTCTTTCGCAGTGGCGATAACGAAGTGTTCATCAAGCCCCCTCAAGGTTTTACGAATGTGGAAGCTGAGGGGCTCAGTGAACAAGGACAAGTCATCGGTTACATCAGCCGCCCAGTCGGACATGAGGGAGGAAGTCTACATGGCTTCGTGTGGGACAGCGCATCCAAAGAACTGGTCCAATTAAAGCCGTTAGCCGGCGATCTCACATCGCACGCTCAGGACATTAATGCTGCGGGGACAAGGATTACGGGATATTCATTAGGTAACAATCCGCCGCGTATGCGTCCTTGCGTCTGGCACCTTGATGCCGAGCAAAAAGTCTGGCAGCCTCTCGAACTAAGTAGTCTGCAGCCAGAAAACCCATTTCTTCAAGCCAGTCGAGTTGTCATTAGTCCGAACGGTAAGCTAATTGCTGCCTGCATTACCGAAGAGAAAATCTCAGAGCTGATTTATGACAGTTCGTTGTTTGTCTGGGAGTGTAATGCCACCCAGGTCTGGGAGCGACGCAAAATCTCCGACGAGCAACTTAAAATCAAAGACATTAATGACTCAGGGGCCATGGTGGGATCCATCAGTGACGAACAGTACACCGTCGCATGCCGCATCGACCTGGCGGGTAAACTGGAGCGATTGGGTTTATTGCCGGGCGATGTTTCTTCGGCTGCGTATGGCATTTCAAATTCGGCACTCCGCCCAGCGGATGCGGTGGCGCACGGCCACGCTCCACTCGCCCTCAACGCCGAACTCCTCGAGTGCCGATGCGATCATGCCAATCCTCCTGCCATCGCGGCACGCTGGACGAATTCGCCCGCCGCATCCACCCTC
>JBBQRC010000342.1:0-6048 GCA_038215215.1 Pirellulales bacterium | reverse complement strand
CGAAGCGATTGAAGGGACACGTGCGACCATTCACGCGCGGGCCAACCAAACGATGGAACGTGGAAGACTGGAAATCAATCCTGAACTGGACGCCACCGGTGAATTGATCCGTGCGCAATCGGTCATCGACATGAGTATCAGCGACCGACAGCTCAAAGCGACATGGTTGATGCAGCTGAACGCTGAGCGAGACAATCCAACCAAAACGAATTTTCGGTTGCGCGGCTACAACACGCGTGGCGATGGAAATCGTGATCCGATCCTACGCACAATGAAGGTCACCGGTGACGTGGGACCAGAGATCACTTTGGTTGGACCGGAGAGCCGTCGTGTCAAAGTTCGGCCAAATTCGCGAGTTACCCTGGAAGTGCGGGCGAATGACCCCGACTTCGGCTTGACTCAAATCGCGATCGCCATCCTGCGATCCGGAGTGGTGCTAAAACGTGAAATCTTGCTGCAGAGCGAGGGTGCGGTCGGACGTCAGGTGAAGACGCTGCCGATCCAATTGGCCGACCTCCGTGCCGCCGAGGGCGAAGTCATCGAAGTCCGTGCCCGGGCGATGGACAACCGGCACGATCCAGTAACCGAGAAACTGGCCGCCAATATGCTTGAAGCCGAACCGCTATTGCTTGAAGTCGTGGGCGCCGACCAACAAGCAGATGAACCGCTTACTAACACCCCGGAAAATTCCGCCGAAGATCCTGCGGCTGGGTCGAACTCAAATAATAGCGGTAGCGGGTCAGGGACGGGAAACGCGAAGGATGCGTCCAGTAGCGGAACACCTGCCTCGGGTCAGCAAGATGCAAACAGCGCAGCGGGTCAGAACCCAAGCAATGACACAGGGGCCTCCCAGCCTAATGCAGGGAACCCTGATTCGGCAGCCACCGGCGAGCAACCCGGCGCGGCAGAAAATAAGTCTGGTGCAAGCCAAGGACAATCACAGCAGTCTCAGCAGCAGGGCGATTCGCCACAAGCCGCCGGCGGCAATCAACCGCAAGCAGGCGGGGCGAGCGGGGGAAATAACCAGCCGGAAAGTGGTCAGCAGCAGTCTGGCCAGCAAGGGGGCCAACAGGGCAGCCAAGGAGGAAGCAGCCAGGGAAACGCGGCGAATTCGGAACAGTCAGGCTCGGGCTCAGGTGGTTCTAACTCGGGGGCAAATCCCCAACCATCGCAGTCAACTTCGAAAGGTTCAAGCGGCGGAAGTGCATCCTCCTCCACTTCTCAGGAATCCGCTGGTTCGGGAGCTAGCGGATCGGATCCGTCCAGTAAAGCAAACTCTGGTGCAGATGGAAGTTCAGGAAACAGCGGCTCGAGTAACGCAAATGACTCGAAGATGAACAATGAAAGCAACGACGCCAGTGGAAATCCAAGTTCGTCCGGCAGTGTCAGCCAGAACAACTCGAGCAACAATCAGCGCAGCAAGCCGAGTACCGATGGTGAAGTAGTCAAACGCGTGGAAGAGTTTATTCAACAGAACGAAAAACCTTCGGGTAGCGATCCATCAGGCAACAACTCAGGGAAAAATTCCAGCGAGAACTCAAGTCAAGCTTCTCCGGCCCAAGGTGCACAGCCTGATGGAGGTTCGCAGCCGCAGTCACCCCAGGCTGCGCCCTCACAACCGCCGGGAAGCGGGACGCAGGGTACTAAACCCGCGACCGATACACAGCAGGCGGTGAATCCAGACACGCAAGGCAAGAGTGGCTCAGAGAATTCTGCCGCCGGTCAGACCCCCAAGGGTACTGACAACGCGCAACCGCGAGAAACTCCCGGAACTAATCAAACTGGAGGTAGCGACGCGAAATCGCCCCAGGGATCGAACCCATCTGCGGCTGATTCAGGTCAGTCACCAGCGGCTCCTCGGTCCGATGCTTCCAGTACACCTGGCCAACAATCAGACCCAACCAATTCCGCTGACCAACGGAGCTCGCAGCCGGGCGCTCAAAGCAAAGATAGCAGCTCAGCACAGAGTGGTTCGCAAAGTGATAGCGGTTCGCAAAGTAAGCCCAACGGGCAGGACCAATCGGGTTCACAAGCAGACTCAGGCTCCAAGGGCGATTCAGGCTCAAACGGCGACTCTGGCTCGAAGGGTGACTCAGGATCTAAGGGCGCCTCAGGAACATCTAAAGGCGCCTCAGGAACAAAGGGTGATTCTGGTTCAAAGAGTGAGTCTGGATCTAAAGGTGAGTCTGGATCTAAAGGTGACTCTGGAACAAAGGGTGACTCTGGAACAAAGGGTGAGTCTGGTTCAAAGGGTGAGTCTGGTTCAAAGAGTGATTCTGGATCTAAAGGTGAATCAAGCTCGAAGGGCGATTCAGGTTCCAAGGGCGATTCATCCAAGGCGTCAGGTCAGCCGGGCGCGCAGGGCAACCCTGGAGCACAATCGGGTTCGCAGACTGGATCGCAGGGGCAAGCTGGTGATAAAGGGATTGAAAACGCAGACGGAAATGAGTCGACCAAGTCGCCGTCGTCAGGCGAGCAGTCTGGCGCCAAGGGTGGCGAACAAGGGGGAGAGTCGGCAGCCCAATCCGGTTCACAGTCCAACGGAAAACCCAGTGGCTCAAGTTCGGGCGCGTCCTCCGGCGGCTCAAGCTCAGGTGGGCAAGAAAGCGCATCCAACTCGGGTACGGGCACCGGGCAAGGTAGTGGTCGCGACGCAGGGGGTAGCTCCGCGGTAAACGAAGACTACTCCAATCGCACGACTCAAATGGTGCTCGATTATCTTGACCGACAGAAAGACCAACCGGATCCCGAGTTGCTGCGCGAGTTGAATTGGACGCCAAACGACTTGCGGCAGTTTGTCGATCGCTGGAATAAAGCTCGCGACCTCTCCACTTCTCCAAACGAAGCCGAGCGTAGGAAATGGGATGAGATGTTCAACAATCTTGGTTTGAACACACGCACGCTTCCGAAAACGGCAGGCAGTGCCAACGACAATTTTCAGCAAATGCGTGACGCGGGGACGCGGGTTCGCCCGCCCGAGAGTCTCCGCAAACAATACGAAGCTTTTCGCAAGGCCATGGAGAAAGCGGCAAAGTAAATCATCTTAGCGAATGGCTGCGACAGCAAAGTGGCACGAAGGTGTAACCATCCGCTTCATTTTGATTGGAGCAGCCAGTCAAGGTTGAAGCGTGCGCAAACGATCGTCTTATCACCCTCATACAAGCACAGCACAGTTTCATCGGCTAGGACAGCTAGATCGGAGTACGCGCTGGGCCCAGGCTCAAGCGTCTTGTTCACAGGCCAAGTTTGGCCATCGTCGTAACTGAGCTTGATTGATAAGTTTTTACGCAGCCCGCGTCCCGCTTGCATCTCCTTGCCTGCCTTGTCTCGACCGAGGCTATGTGGATTGGAAAAGATTAGGGTTCCCGGCCGAGTTGGAAATGCAGCCACGCTGGCCATGCAGATCGGTTCCCAGAGTTGGTCGTGAAAGACCGGCGTATTCCACTGCGTCGCCCCGTTGGCACTGATGGTGATGAGTTTGCGATTTGGTTTGGAGACACTGCGCGAGACTAACATCACGCGACCATCGGATAGCTCGGTCAACATGGTTTCGTTGGGATCTCCGAATTCCCCTTCGTCCGGTACTGCGATCTCGCCTGCTCGCCAGGACTGCCCGTGATCGTCGCTGTAGATCGTGGCAGAGGCGGAGGGCTTGTGATCTCCGGTGTTGCCGTAGGCCAGCCAAATCGGCACCACCAAACGGCCGTTCCTAAGTTGAATCCCGTGACCGGGTCCCGTCGCAATCACTTTCCATGGATACTGCGAACGAAACGGTTCGAAGGTGGCAGTAATGTCGACAGGCGAACTCCAGGTGACTCCATCGTCCGTGCTCCGCATGGAATAGCAGCGGGCGTAATTGATGCAGTAGAGAAACTCAATGGCACCGGTGTCACGATCGACGATCGCGACTGGGTTATTAACAGTTTGCTCGTGCTCTCCACCCTTTTCTTTACGCGGGTTTCCTTCGAGTCGCTCTCCACGGTGTGCAATCAGTTGCGAAGCTTGCCAGGTCTTGCCGCCATCCGTCGAGCGCCGCAAATGAACTTCGATTTCCCCCCAGTCAGCAACACTGTTTCGTCTCGCTTCGCAGTATGCGAGCACAGTACCCCGGGTGGTGACGACGATGCCTGGAATGCGGTAAAGCGCAACGCCAGCAAGACCAGCAGGAAACACGTCCACTTGTTCGAGAAGCGGTTCTGCGGCAAACGCGGCCCTGCTCTGCAGTAATGGACTACAAAAGAGACAGGCCAACCCTATCCAGCTCCGCAGGATCATCGTGGACTCCGTCAAATGAGAGGTTTGGTCGATATAGCCAAGCTTAATTCGCACTCTGGTCGATTTGATTTACCTGGTCGATTTTAACATCGTTCACGAGTTGAGACCGGCCGTCCGGCCAACGAATTTCCAATTCATCCACGGAGGTTACATCCCCCAAACCAAACGTCAACGTCGATTCGCATTGGCTGAGGTAACTGCGCGAGGCGGTGACGTAGCGTCGCTGCGTCACCTTTCCGGCGGTTAATCGTACTAACGCACCCATGGCATCTCGACTGCTACTGCCCGTACCGGTCAGGTGGACGCGCACCCAATGGTGGCCAAGCTGTTGATCATTGCGAAGTATCCGCGGCACACCGCCATTGGCCACGAGGACGATGTCGATGTCGCCGTCGCCATCGAGATCTCCATAAGCTGCCGCACGCCCCACCATCTTTGCTAGCGCCGCTGCGCCAACTTCGGTGCTCCGCAGCGCTACGAGCTCCGAACTTCCGGCAGATCCGGCATTCCAAAAATACTGGGGCGGCTGCGCGTACTCCTGGGTGGCTTGTACCTTATTAATTTCTTCTTCTAAATGCCCATTCGAGCAGACCAAGTCGAGACGTGAATCCAAATCGAGATCGGCAAAGAACATGCCAAACGTCAAACTCAAGCGACTCATCGGACCAAGCCCACTGGCCATAGCCGCGTCAAAAAATGGCGGCTCAGGTCCGCGCGAGACGTACAGTGAAGAGGGTTCGTTGGCAAAGTTACCAATTGCAATCGCCAGCGAATCATCATTGCGGAGGAAGCCGCAATCGAGTCCCATGGCACCGGTTGCATTGCCAGAGCGGTCGTAGGCAAGGCCCATCGACACACCTGACTCTTGGAAGCCCTTACCGGCCCGATTGATAAAGAGGAAATTCTGCACCGTGTCGTTGGCCACGACTAAGTCCACCCAGCCATCCTGATCGACGTCAACAGCAGCCACCCCCAGTCCTTTGCCAACTGGCACTTGAGTATCTGGATTGACGACTTGAATCCCCATCTCCTTGGAGACATCGGTGAATTTGCCGCCCCCTTCGTTATGGTAGAGATGCGATTGGGTGCCGGTAAATAACGTGGGCTGTCCAAAGGCACGCCCGACGCCGGTTAGCGAGAAGCCTAACGACAGATCCAAATCGCGTGACCACAAGACATAATCGCACACAAATAAATCAAGCCGCCCATCGTTGTCGTAATCAAACCACACCGCGCCGGAACTCCACGCATTTTCGTCGCCTGCCACCTGCGCTTGTTCGGTCACGTCGGAAAATTTACCTGCCGTGTTTCTAAATAACAGATTTTTTCCCACTGAGGTCACAAACAAGTCCAGCCAGCCATCGTTATCAAAATCACCGATGCACGGTGCTACACCATAGAAACTGCGTTTTAGTCCTACCTCGTCGGTGACGTCTACGAATTTTGCCGTGCCGTCGTTGCGATACAAACAGAGCGATCGTGGGTTCGGATTGGGTTGCTTGGCCCAAGGCCAGGTTGTACCGCCGACAAAGAGCAGGTCGTTGTCACCATCTCGGTCGTAGTCAAACACAGCCACTCCACCTCCCATGGTCTCAGGCAGCAGTTTCTCCCCTTCCATCCCATTGACGTGTTTCCAATCCACACCACTTTCGGCGGTGATGTCTGCCAAAGGAATCTTCGGTAGAACAACCTGTTCGACTGCCCGTGTCTGCGGAAGCACAATTTCAGTTTGTCGATCTTCAGCAATCGGCTTATTCAAATAGACGAACGCCG
>JBBQRC010000341.1:0-6065 GCA_038215215.1 Pirellulales bacterium | reverse complement strand
TATTTGCCGCTTGGTAAATCCTTCATTTTGTTTCGCGAACAACTAGATGGAGGCGGCAATTTCACGGGCTACTCCGTAACTACTCAATCACTCTCCGCAGTCCCTGAACCGGGTTCCATGGCATTGCTATGCGGTGCGCTGATCCCGCTCGGACTGGGCGCCGCGCGCAAGAAACTACGGGCGCGGCGGTTGGCAACTCTACCCGTCGCAAAGCCGCCCGTCTGAGCCGAAAACCTGCGTTGTGACTGCGTTCAGTTTTCCGTAGCTAGACGACAATTCAGGCCGGTGGCAGGCACCGACCGATCACTCGTCGTGATAGCCGTGCCACATCCACACGAGCGTATCCGCCAAGCTGTGCTCAAAAACCTTGCCATCGCAATGTCGCGTGGCACGACTGTAGACATAGCGATAATCGTACCCATTGGCTGCTAGCGCCGCCGCTGTGCGTTCGTTAGCCATGACCCAGTTATGGTAAGTCTCCTCCGGGTCTTTCGCCCGATTGTCGTTTTCGGACACATGCGTGAAAATTCGCAACGGCTTTTTCGGGCTATTCTCGATCAGTTTCATACTCGAATGATACTCCCAGGCTCCCAGCGGATACGTCGCTTCCTCTGGCGCGTCATCATCTTGTTGATCAACAAAGGTACCGGAATAGGTGATAAGACGGCGGAAAAGGTCGGGACGAAACCAGCCCATGGTCAAAGCCGCAGCGCCGCCAGAGCTGCAGCCCATCGTGGCGCGGCCCCAGGGATTGTCGGTGAACGCAATCTTCGGATACACCGCCTTGATCTGTGCTTGTTGGAGCACCGCGGGGAGCACTTCGTCGTTGATGAAGCGTGCATAACGATCGGACAGGGTGTCGTACTCCAGCCCCCGCTCGCTTCCCTTGCTATCATCCCCACCGTTTTGAACCGCGATGACGATGAAGGCAGGTAGTTTGCGATTGGGGTCCGTCGAGATGGTCAGATTATCCAGTGCGTTACGGACTAGGTTCAATTGACTTGGTCCGTCATGTGTCACCAGAATGGGAGCTTTCTTTCCATCTTGATAAGCAGCAGGTATGTAGACGAAAATCTTGCGTTCAAGGCGAACTTGCTTGCGGCGCTCCAAGGTCGCATCATCGCCGCGAAAAATCTTGCTGTCGGCCAACGCCATGGAGAATTCAAAGTAGCGACCCTTGGGGTTGCCGCGGTCCGTCAAGTCTGGATCGAGCCTGTATTCGGGGCCGATCACCACATTGCCATTCCCCTCCGAACCAGGATTCTCCGTGTAAGCCTCTTGCCCCAACACCAAGCTAACACTCAGCCAATTGCCCAGTCCCAAGACGCACCACGTTAATCGGCCAAACAGAGTAAGTTTTAACATTGCGCATCATTCGTGAGAGGAAATGAACAGTCCAGTAATGGCGACTCGACGCAGCCGCAATTCCAGTCCCGAACATGCTTTTGTGCAGGCTCGCTGATTTTAATCAAGTTTTCTGCAGTCGTGGGCGTGACGCACAACTATCGCTCCGCCAGTGGTTTAAACTTGTTAAAACTCAGCTTCATCTCACGACCTTTAGCTCACCACGAGGATCCGATGTCAAGAATCACTCATTTTACCTGGATGCCGCCCGCCACCTGTTCAGTAATCCGTCTGGTGGCGTTGTCCGCAGTCACTGTGTTCTCCGCAGTCACTGTGTTCTCCGCGGTCACTGTGTTCTCTGCAGTCACTGGGCGTGCCGCGGAACCGGCGCCGCCCAAAGGCTTTCGCGCTCTTTTTAATGGCCAGGATCTTAGCGGTTGGTACGGCTGGAATCCCCATGCCTCTGCGAAGCTAACTGGTGAAAAGCTGGCGGCCAACCTCCAGCAGCAACGCGACGAGTTCACGCAACATTGGCGCGTCGAAGACGGTGATTTAGTTAACCTTGGGACGGGCCCTTACGCGACGACTGAGGAGGAATTTGGTGACATCGAACTGCTGATTGACTACAAGACGGTCGCCAAAGCAGACAGCGGAATTTACCTGCGCGGCACACCTCAAGTTCAGATTTGGGACAAGCATCAAGTGTTTGATCCTAAGAACCCTAATCGTAAACCGCACCAAGGTTCGGGTGGCCTGTTCAACAACACTCCCAAGACACTCGGTCGTGATCCGATCCTGGTGGCTGACAAACCGTTTGGCGAGTGGAACACCTTGAAGATCCGCCAAATTGGCGCCCGGACCTGGGTGACGCTCAACACTCGCTTGGTTGTAGACGGAGCAGTGATGGAAAATTATTGGGATCGGTCGCTGCCGCTCCCAGCCAAGGGGCCGATCATGTTACAGACCCACGGTGGTGAGATTCGGTGGCGCAACATCTACGTACGTGAAATTGGCGCGGCCGAAGCGAAGCGAGACCTCGCCAGCGCTCCGCTACCCAACCCAACTTTTTACGATGTCTCCTACGGACCACATCCAAAACAAGTGCTCCATTTTTGGAAAGCGGAATCGGGCAAACCTACTCCCCTGTTGTTCTTTATTCACGGCGGCGGCTGGCAAGCGGGTGGACGCTTGAACGGTTTATCGACGATGTTGCCGACGATGCTTAAAGAGGGGATCTCGGTGGCCTCAATCGAATATCGCTTTATTGCCGAAGCGACTGCCGACGGAGTTACACCACCCGTGAAAGGACCCTTGCACGACGCGGCGCGTGCGCTGCAATTCGTGCGTTCGCAGGCAAGCGAATGGAATATCGACAAGCAACGTATCGCTGCCAGCGGCGGATCGGCCGGAGCTTGCACTTCCCTCTGGCTGGCATTTCATCCCGATTTGGCAAATCCCCAAAGCGACGATCCGGTAGCTCAGGAATCAACGCGTTTGCTCTGCGCCGCAGTCACCGGTGCCCAGACCACTTTGGATCCTCAGCAGATGAAGCAATGGACGCCGAACAGTCGCTATGGTGGTCATGCTTTCGGATTCACCGGAGATCCCAGCACGAAGCTATCGCAGTTTGACGAGTTCTTATCAAAACGTGAAAGCATTATTTCGTGGATCGCGGAGTATTCCCCTTATGCGTTAGTGACTCCAGATGATCCGCCTGTTTATCTCTATTACTCCGCACCTCCAGCGCTTGGGGAAAATCAAAAGGATCCGACTCATACGTCGAATTTTGGTGTAAAGCTACAGGAGCACTGTCAGGTCAATGGCGTTGAGTGCGAGCTATATTATCCAAACAAAGCCGAGGCTCGGCACGCGACCGTGCAAGACTATTTGCTTGAAAAACTCCAGGTCGCACCTTAGTTCCAGTTTCGCGATATTTACTTTCGCGGCGTAGCGGACCATCGCACTATCAAGGAAAAATTCCTTGCCACAGACTAGAGCCGATGCGAACCATGGTTGCACCTTCCAAGATCGCTTCGCGAAAATCGCCGCTCATGCCCATCGATAATTGGTCGAGCACTGCGCGATTGCCGCAACGAACCTGCAGCGCATCGCGAAGCTCCCGGACGGCGGCGAATTCACGGCGCGACTCAGCGTCGGCCGACGCGCGGCTGCTCATGGCCATTAGTCCACGCAAATTCAAATGCGGCAGCTCCAGGAACGCTTCGAGTTCGGCTGACACGGCGTCTGCCATCATACCGGTCTTGGCAGCGTCTTGCGAAACGTTGACTTCCAGCAATACATTCAGGCCAGGTGCTGAAGCGGCGGGCGTGGCGGCATCCCCAGGCGGGTGACTGGGTGCGCGCGGCAGCTCGAGTTCCGCGTTCAGGGCCTCAGCCAAGCGCAGGCTGTCGAGCGAGTGCAGCCAACTCACGTAAGGTAGGGTGCGTCGCAGCTTGTTGCGTTGCAAGTGACCGATCAGATGCCAGTCGACATGACGCTGCGATTGCCGCAACACCTCAGCTTTTCCCCACAGGTTTTGGGGGCGATTTTCGCCCAGTTGATGACAACCAGCATCCACCAGCTGGGCCGTCAGGTTGACGTCCACGTATTTGGATACGCCCACAATCAGCACTTGGTCGGGCCGTCGCCCAGCCTGCTCGGCGGCAGCCGCCACTTCATCGCGCACGCGCATCCAGTTCGCGGTAATGAGTGCGGCGGTTTCAGATGACGCTTCCAGCATAGTGACGCTTCCAGCATGGTGACGGTTCCAGCATAATTGTGTAGACCCGAGCGAAGCGTTTAAACTTTGGCAGCCGGTTCGACGGCGGCATCGACTTCGACCAGAGTCTCCAAGGCCCCCTCTTTGCTGAAGCGTCCTGCATAGAAGTCAGCAAAGGTATGCATCCCCAAGGCGGTCCGCCGCGCGGCGGGTGCCAAAGTGCGGTAGATAAGCCACTGATTTTTACCACTTTGAATGCGATATGCGCTGGCTACTTCGGCGGGCACAGCGGTGAGATCCTGGGCTACGGTCAGTTGTCGCCATGTGAATGGCTTTTTAGCATGGCGATTGCACAGACTCAGGAAAACAGGTGCATAAGCGCGACCGCTAGTGGACTCCGACGTCACCGATAACTGGTCACCCCCTTGTTCAAATCGCCCTGGGGCGAGCTGGCGGCGCCATTCCGGTAAATGCAAGGGCATCGCCAAACAGCGCTTGCCGTCGCTCAAATTTAGGAATCCTTCGCGCGTCTTCTGCGCAGGTTCAAAGGTCACGCTTTCAGCCAACGGTAGTAGAGATCGCAGCGACCATTGGCCTGGCTGGGTCGCAATTAAAGCGTCGGCCAAAAACAGCCAGCGCTCCTCGCGGAACAAGATAGCTTGGCGTTGGATTTTTGCATGTGGCCCGAACTTCCCTTCGATCTCTAAGTAATCGACTTCTTTGTCGGTGTACCAACAGACCTCTTCCCATTCACCCAATTGCAACTCTGCTTGTCCGTCGAGTTCGACGTGTACTCCCCAAACGCCAGACAGCAATGGTTGGCCTTTTGGTCCTAAGGCCTCGATGCAGACATCGTTATCCGAAAAATCGAGCGCGAAACGGCTGTCCTTCTGTCGCCAGTCACTTTGCATGCTCACGCCACCAGCCTGCTCGCAGTAGTGTGAGATGGCCGGCAACTGCGACTTGGTTAACTCGCGGATCGCAATCCCGCTCCCTTGCTCTGACTTGACGCCCACGCAGCGCAGGGCGGCCACAGCCTTCTTGGTGCCACGCGCCTGCCGCAACAATGCTTCCCAGATCGCTTTGGACTTGGGCGCAGGTTGGGAAGCGCCAAGGAATGCTGTCCCATCCCCACGCGACCAGCGGGCAGCGTGGCACAGCAATGTTGCCAGCGCCTTCTGCTGCGGCGGGTAGAACTTGCGCAGACCAAGTGCATCGGCCAGCACACGCGCCCGCAGAACACTTGCCAAAGCGGCACGGAGATAGGTGGCTCCATGGGCCAACCATGGGTAAGGACGTTCTTCACCCCGTTCCAGGAGCAGCGCTAGACTATCCATCGCGCGGCTTGCTTGCGTCTGCACCGTCCGTTTGGAACCAGCCGCGGCCAACCCGATCAACAAAGGTAGTTCGCATTGCAACACGAGATGGCAAAGAACGGCATCGTCTTCGTCCGCTTTGTATTTGGCCACGCGGTCCACTGCGTCTTGTAACCACTGCGTAATCCAATTGGTCGACGGTCGCTGCGCAAGCTCTGGCAAGTGCCACGCCAGTGCCGCTACTCCCAGGGCCGCGGCAGCCGATGTGTCTGCCGAATCCAACCATTGGTAAGCTATCGTCTCCAGCGACTGATCCATCAGGCCCACGACGCTGGAGAGGTTGTCACGGTGAACGGCTGCCGGCGTCGCGCCAGCATCGGGACTCTCTGCCATGATGGCCGCCAGCTTCGTAGCCGAAAGCCCCGCGCGGACCAAAACTTCCGCCTGCTCTTCAATTACGGCAGACCACAACCACGTCGACTCGAGTGTACAGTCCGTAGGCCATTTCAAACGCATCAGGGCGTGACCAAAAGCGGCCGACCAGACGTCGAGCGGCTGTGCCAGAGCGGCCGCCACTTGGCTCCCAAATGGCTTGGTGCGTGCCCTGCTTTTATCTTTTGTTTTAGCTCCGGAGCCTTCAGCTAAATCGTCGGCTTCGGCGTAACGAGGATCAATCCAGTCCATTT
>JBBQRC010000340.1:0-6071 GCA_038215215.1 Pirellulales bacterium | reverse complement strand
CGCCCGACTGGGTAACGCGATTGGTGGCACTAATGATTCCCGCCGTGACCGTTTGTTCCAGTTCAAAGGGGCTGCCCACCGCAATCACCCAGTCACCCACCTCCATTGCGCTGGAATCTCCCAGCACTGCCGGCGACAAGTTATCTGCGTCGATCTTGAGCACCGCCAAGTCGGACATGCTATCGTTACCCACAACTTTGGCGCTCAGGATCCGTCCGTCGCTCAACTGAACCTCCAACTTGTCAGCCCGTTCGACGACGTGATTATTCGTGATCACGAAACCGTCTTTGGAAACGATGACGCCCGAGCCGACGCCCATCTTCACTGACGTGGATTTGCCAGGCGCACTCGACTCTTCAGGGCGAGTTTCTGACCGCTGAGATTCAGCTTCACGTAAGAGTTCTTCGGGAAACAGGCCCCGCAACTCATCGGGGATACCTAATTCGTTTAGTTGATTACGTCTGGCTTTCAATTGACGGTCGCTGACTTCAACGCTGGCCGTAATGGTGACGACTGCAGGCTTGAGTGCCTTGGCGGCCGCGCGAAAGGCCTCAGACAGCCGCTCCGCTCCTACCAACAGGTCCTCGCGGACGGGGTTGGCCGTCGCTGCTTGCTGAGCGTACAGTTGCATGGTTGGGTGCGAGTCAGAAATTAACAAACTGCCTCCCAAACTCGCTGCCAAAATGGCAGATAGGCTGCTCAGAAATCGTATCTGTTTGTTCATCTTCTACCCCTTCAAAAGTGCCCAGTTGGTTTCGATTCGTGTGTCTTCAAGCGGTTTTTACAAGAAAAATCGACCACCGCGATTCGTTCAGTCCGTGCTGCGACACTAGCCCATCTACGTGGGAAGCTTGGGTGTGCAAAACTTGCACCAACAGTTTATTTTAATGGTTGCTGCAAGCAGACTTTTGTTGTGGCCAGCGGCGGAAGGGCGGGAGAGTAAGTGGTCCGAGGCGTGGAGAAACAAGCGTCCCCCATTGACACTTTCAGGCTAGATTTCACAATTGCGGCAGACCGTCGCGGATATGGCGGAATTGGCAGACGCGCTAGATTCAGGTTCTAGTGGCCGCAAGGCTGTGGAGGTTCAAGTCCTCTTATCCGCATTCTTTTTTTCTATTTGAGCGGGACGCGGGACAATTTGTGGTAGTGGCATCAGTTGTAGCTAAAATTCCGCGCGCAACGAGCAAGTCCCAGTTCTCCCCATTTGGATGGTGTTTAATCGCCAACTCTGTTTGCTGAACGGATGCGCGTAACGTACTGTTCCTTGGGAGCAGCTATTCCGCCCCGACTGCCGTCCCCAGTCGATGTTCTTGGCGAAAGAATGTACGGTCACCAATTAGCATCTCAGGATCAGATAATGCCCTCGGTTCAAAGTCAAATTAGCTTGGCAGAAGTACTCGAATCGGCTCAATTACCTGCACTTCCGCAAACGGCCATTCGTCTGCTGGAATTGTCGCAGGACGCCAGTAATGGCCCCGCCGAATTCGCCAAGCCGATCGAGGCGGACGCCGGCCTGATGGGTCAGGTACTTCGATTCGTCAATTCCAGTTATTTCGGTTTTCATCGCGAGATCGCGAGCGTGCGACAGGCACTGGCGTTGGTCGGCGTGCGCACGATCAAGAATTTTGCGCTGTGGAGCGCCGTCTTCAGCCTTATCCCCAATCCTAAATTTGGTCCATTCGACTTAAAAAACCTGTGGCAAGATTCGCTACGACGAGCGGTCTTTGCGCGGATTCTCGGTCGCCTACTGAAACTTCCCAACGCGGAGGACTTGTTCGCGGCCGCGTTACTACAAGACATGGCAATACCGTTATTGCTGAAGGAGTTGCCAGAACAGTACGCGGCGCTGGTGGAGCGTCGAGGTACCGAACGGGTGCGCTTGTCGCACCTTGAACGCGAGATGTTTGGTTGGGATCATGCACAAGCGGCCGCGGCGCTCTGTCGCAACTGGCGATTGCCGGAAGAATTTGCGGTTTTGATCGAGCGGCATCCCAATTTCAACGAATTGATTGAACACCAGCCGCCGCAATTGGATGCTGCCTGCGTGGCGCTCGCTTCCATGCTACCCGCCTGTAAGGACGAAGAGTGGGACGAGCGAGAATTCTTTCTCGCTGGCCTAAGTCGCTTGCTGCCCGAAAGTGTCGCGACGGTGGAAAAGATCATTGGTGATGCAGACTTAGCCTTTGCCGAGTTTGCTCCAGTAATGAACCTCCCCATTCCCGAACGCTCCCTGGCGGAGTGGACCACCGCGCACGCGTGAGTATTCGGAACCTATTCACTTGTTCGCACTCACCGTCGGTTGGATCGACGTCGCCACGGCCAGGATCTCCCGTGTCAGCTGATCAGGTGTAATACGAATTGACTCGACGCAATCGGGGGCCACAAACACGCGCACCCGTTTGACAAAGTTATCGAATTGCTCGGTTGCCAACGAACGCACTACGGGCGAGATCGCCCCCAGCGATTGAAACTGGGTGACAGCACCGTCGCCACCCGTGCCGCGAAGTCTTACGGCTAGTTCAAATTGAACTTCGAGTTTTACCGGAGGGGCGTCCAGCAGGATGTCGGTGGGTCGAAGCGGTCGCTGGCTATAGCGACTCAGTCGCTCGCTCAGTTGCTCGGCACAGTAAACGAGTTCGTGAAAAGGTCGCCGTGCTAGGGCGCGATGCACTTCAGGGTTCTCGGCGAAATTGAACTGTGCTAAACGCTTGTACAATTGCCGCCGGCTACCAAATAACCCTTGTACCATCGGTTGTACAGCCTGAAGGTGCGCTGCGGATTCCAGCAGACTCTCCGCAAATTCAGCTTCCGTTTGGCGTAGCCAGCGTTCAGGCAGCCAGTCAGGGATTGCCGGAGCAGCCGACGCGCGGCCGGAAAGCTGCAAGGCAGATAGTTCGTAGACGCTGCGCTGCAACATGGCAGTTGCACTGCGTACAGCGTGGTGCCAATAAACCTCACTGAACATGACGTAGCGGGCAAAGACCATCATCTCGGCCGCCGTTTTTCCTTTTTCGGTGATGGCAATGCGCCGCGAATCGGGTCCTGTCGTCAGGCTCTGGATCAAGCGACCAACATCAAAATTTTGACCGTAGGGGACGCCGGCATGTAAGCTGTCGCGTTGCAGGTAGTCCATCTTGTCGATGTCGATCGGACCACTCAGCAGACTGCGCAGCAAGGCGGATGACTTCGTTTGCGAAAGCGCTGCGGGCGGCGCCAGAAAATCCGCGACCTGTCCCGGCTCAACCTGCCAATGCGTGCGGATAATTTCGTTCAATTCCGTATCCGCTAACAAGCGTCGCGCCATATGCTCGTGGTGCGGAATCCACGGCAGACGCATGTCTTCAAGCGGATGGCAATACGGCCAGTGCCCGATATCGTGGAGCAAAGCGGCGAGCAAAAAAATTTTGGCAGAATCTGCGTCAAGCTCCTCGGCCATCTCAGCGTCGCGAAACAGGTGAACCAAAACTTGGACCGCCAACCGATAGACCCCTAGGCTGTGTTCTAGCCGCGAATGTGTAGCGCCGGGATAAACCAAGCTCACCAATCCCAATTGCGAGATGCGAGACAACCGTCGCATGGCAGATGAATCCAGGATCGCTTTCACCCGCTGCGTCACCGGCACGTCGAGCTCAGGTGGAATGCGCAACCATTGCACGTCGCGGCCAAATCTCAACTCAGGTAATTCCAGCACGTTGTTTCCTTTGTCTCTAGCTCGGGTGGGCTGGGACTTTCCAATCGCGCATCATGGCCCACGGTTTAGCAATTGGTGACGTTGACAGCCAAGCCGCCGAGGCTGGTCTCCTTGTACTTGGATTGCATATCCAGACCGGTCTGACGCATGGTTTCGATGACCCGGTCCAACGAGACGCGATGCGTACCGTCGCCATAGAGAACTGCCAGCCGCGCAGCGTTAATCGCCTTCACCGCTCCCATGGTGTTGCGCTCAATGCAGGGAACCTGAACGAGTCCCGCGATGGGATCGCAAGTTAAGCCGAGATTATGTTCCATGCCAATCTCGGCGGCGTTTTCAATTTGGCTCGGCGTGCCCCCCATGACCGCAGCCAAACCTGCCGCAGCCATCGAACAGGCAACGCCCACTTCACCCTGGCAACCCATCTCAGCCGCCGATAGCGATGCATTGCGTTTGTAGAGCATGCCGATGGCAGCCGAAGTTTTCAAAAAATTATGAATGCCGTCGCGATCGGCTTGGGGAGAAAATTTTTCATAGTAGCCGATGACTGCGGGAATGACGCCCGCGGCACCATTGGTGGGCGCAGTCACCACGCGACCTCCTGCCGCATTTTGCTCGTTGACCGCTAAAGCAAAAAGAGTGACCCAGTCCATCCGCTCCAGTGGGTCGCTGGCAGCCGCCAACGTCGCTGGGACTGCCGTGTTAGGGGAGCGAGAAAGTTTTGCGAAGATCTCCGGCGCACGTCGCCGTATACCAAGTCCACCGGGCAAGATTCCCGATGTTTGACAGCCCAGGGTAATGCTCTCCTTCATCGCCTTCCAGATTTCGTCCAGTTCCTGAGTGATCTGGGCGGCTGTGCGTCGGGTCAGTTCGTTGCGTTCGACGACCTGTGCAATCGACAATTGATGAGTTTTGCAAATCTGTAGCAACTCATCAGCGGAGGTAAACGAAAAGGGAAATGCATCCTCACTGGCTATTGGTGGAGTTTGAGCGGGCGGGCTCTCCGCTGAGTCCACCACGAACCCGCCACCGATCGAGAAATATTCCCGCTCCAACAGCACATTGCCTCCAGCGTCATAAGCGGCAAAACGCAGGCCGTTGGGATGTTGGGGCAGGAACGTTTGGCGATTGAAAATAAGATCGCGCTGCAGGTTGAAATCGATCTCGAATTGGCCCAGCCAGGGGAGTCGTTGCGATTGTTCGATGTGGGCAAAACGCGCGTCAATCGACTGGGGGTCAATCGTACGAGGTTGCTCGCCGCAGAGGCCTAAGACGACGGCACGATCGGTGCGATGTCCTAAACCAGTGAGTGCCAAGGAACCAAACAATTCCACGGACAGGCGGTGGACGTTAGCTGCCGTGGTTGACTGCGCAAGCCGAGTTACAAATTGGCAAGCGGCCAGCATGGGACCAACTGTATGAGAACTGCTGGGACCAATACCGATTTTAAACAATTCGAACAGGCTAATCACAGGCTAGATCCGATCGTTTGGCGAATGTCGGCTATCATAAGTTCCACGACCCGCCGAGACTTGAGTCTAAGTGACATCGCATTGGAAAGACATGCCCGGTGACTGAATCTTCGATAGCAAACCGACCGCAATTGGGCGTCTGGACACTGGCGGCCTTGGTGGTGGCCAACATGATTGGCGCGGGGATCTTTACGTCCAGTGGTTTTTCCCTGGGCGCGCTGGGTAATCCTGGTCGCGTCATGCTGGCTTGGTGGTTGTGTGGTCTGTGGGCTATCAGCGGTGCGGTGGCTTACGGGGCCTTGGTCTCGCGACTGCCAATGTCTGGTGGCGAGTACCTCTTCCTGAGCCGCTTTGTACACCCGGCCGTTGGCTTTCTGGCGGGCTGGATTTCAGTGATCGCTGGGTTCACGGCCCCCATTGCCTTGGCGGCCCAAGGCGCCGCAGTGTACGGAGTACCTGGGCTCACTGACTTCCAGCAGCGATGTGTGGCCGCAGGTTTGATTGCCGCTTCGGCGCTGTGTTATCTCGCCGGCGTCAGTGTCGGTGCTCGCGTGCAAAATGCAATTGTGGCAATCAAGCTGTTGCTGTTAGTTGGCATCATCGTCTTGGCATTTTCACTCCGCGGTGCTTGGTACAAAGGTGAATCGCTGCCTGCCCAAGAAATGGGCTGGATGCCGCGGAGTTTCGACGCCTGGACTGTCTTGTTGGGATCGATGTCTTGGGTCGCCCTTAGCTACACCGGCTTTAATGCGGCCGTGTATGTGGCGGGGGAAGCCCGGGATGCAGCCCGCACTGTGCCACGTGCGATGTGGCTGGCAACGGGTGTCGTCACGCTGCTCTATCTTTTGCTCAATTATGTCTTTGTTTACGCGGTCGATCCGAAGCTGATTGAGAATCAAGAACGAGTC
>JBBQRC010000339.1:0-6115 GCA_038215215.1 Pirellulales bacterium | reverse complement strand
CAACGGTTTTTGGCATTTTTCGAAAATTCGAATTCATCTTCGTGAACTCAGTGTCGCAACTATCACTGCGCCAGCACGCGGCTAATCAACTGTCCCATCGCCTGGTCTTGGGTCTGAATTAGCTTCACGTTGGCTTCGTAGACTCTGGAGGATTCGATCAATTCCATCATCGCCGTGGTCGGTTGTACGCCCGAAGATTCTAGGGCGCCAGCCACTACGTTGCGTTTGTTGTCAGCAACTTGATCGACCGTTGTCAACGACTGGAACAAGTTGTCCCCCACGCGCGCCAAGTCGCCCGCCTGTTTGGGTTGTACGAGCATCAACATGCGGCGTTGCCCAGCTTGATAAATCGTGCCGTCATCCATAACTTGATGCGGCAAATTTGGATTAATTTGGAGTGGTTCACCCGCGCTGGAAAGTACGGCATCACCATTGGGTGTGACCAAGGTACCGCGGGCGTCGAACAAGAAATTCCCTGCTCGAGTCAGTAACTGTTGATCGCCTCGCTGCACTGCGAAAAAGCTCTCTTTATCGTTGATCGCAAAGTCGGTTTCACCACCCGTCGTCTGAACTGCACCTTGACTAAATTGTGTCAAATTGGGCTTGATGGTGACCCCTCCGCCAACATCATCAATGGTCCCTTCACCTGGCATGACTTCTCCCCGCTCAATGGCCTCGGCCGGACGGCTTTGAATCATCGACATGTGCGGTTTAAAACCGGGGGTGTTGATGTTGGCTAAATTATGGCTGAGCACTTCAAGGCGATGGCTTTGCGCATTGGCACCAGCGGCGGAAAGGTAGAGTCCGTAGGGCATCTTGGTGTTCTCGAATCGATTCGATAGATCGCTAGCTAATAACCAAAAACTCACCGCCGTCGATCTGTCGACAGTTTGCAATGGTCCCAGCGCGTGTCTCAGACGCACCCCTGCTAAACACTCCCTTAGCGTTTCGCAGTTTTCTCCAAACGCGTCAAGTCGGAATGCCACCCATGGCGTTTGCTCCAGTCCAATGCGCGGCTTCAGAAATCACGCGACAGGTGTCGATATAGCCACTTAGGCGTCGTCTCAAAACAAGTCACCGTTTTGATTTCCCGCATCCTGCCCTCTCCCCCACTATTCCTGCTGCCCAGAGCGGGGGCGAGGTAACGAGTGCGATATCTTATTTTGGGACGACGCCTCAGCTCCAGGGGCTGTCGCTGTTGCTGTCATCTGCCGCGGCAACGCGTGTAAATTTGGCGCGCAACTGATCAGCGATGAGAAATACCCCGGCGATCAATCCCCCTGATAAATAGCCAAACGGAACCGCCAGCGGTAACAGGCATACGACGCCCAAGTAGCTGGCGGCTCGCGTTTGGTACCACACTCCCAGTCCAACAAAAACGCAGGCAAATGCTAGCGGACCGCCGATCAGCGAGGCGAGTCGCGGGCTGTTGCCGCCAAACAACATCATCTGGGCAACCGCAACCAGCGTCACAAAGGAGGTCACCGAAATAAACACCTCGGGCTGAGCATCCATGGCTTTCATCATGCCAAATAGCAAACCAAAGGCCAGCGTCACGGACATGAGGGTGAAGAGGTCGAAGACGCGTGGTGCTCCATACGCCTTTTCATGCAACGTCATCTGCAGACGGGACCAGGACTGGTTGAGTCCTACTTGGAGAGTATGGGCGGCTGATGCAGTGGGGAAATAGATCACCGGCGGCTCATCGGGATTTGGCACTTGGCCCTCGTTCCAGCCTTCAGGAATTGGCTGACCGGGTTCGTGATTCATCGATTCACTTTGGGTAAATTCGCGTGGACGTCTAAATGCAACACCATTCCGCCAGATCATTATTTAGGGCGTTGGAAGGATCGCTGGACAAGTTTAGACTATTGTTTGTGGAGGGCTCGACGTTCGGCAATAACCGCTGTCCAATGACCCTCTCAATATCGCACAAATCTGTCAGGTAAAAATCTAATGTCGGACGAAAACGAATTGGCTACCAATCCCGAACCTCAAACTGAAGCTGCAGTGGTCAATCCTGCCCAAGCGGCGGCCAGCGGCGACCAAGAGTCTGCAGTCACGCTCGACGCCACCCCTGCAAATGAGCAGGAAGCGCAGGAAGCCACCGGTCCGATCAGCTTGGCGAGAATTCGAGAACTCAGAAAAAGCCAGGAAATGCTCGCCAAGACACAGGTTAATGCCAAACCACCGCGTCAAGATCGGGCGCCTCAAGCGACTGAGCAGGCCGCTGGAGGCGAACAAGGGACCGGCGAGGGGACGTCTGCGGGTGATCGCAGGCCTAGTGGTGACCGCAAGCGGGATGATCGACGGGGCAAGAAGGGGGGGCGGCGTGACGAAGGACCCGCAGCCGGTCCGGTCTCAACCGCTTCTAAGATCGCTGTTCCATCCCGCCGCGCACCGCTGTCCGCCGATCTCGAAGAAGAACTCAACGCTGCCATGGGGAGTGGTGGCGACCTCGATAAATTGCTGATCGGCGATTCGATGTTGCAAATCGGTCATCAGCTCGAAGAAGGCCAGCGTGTCCAAGCGACAGTCGTCAAAGTTCACGGGGAACACGTCTTTCTTGCGCTGGGTGGCCCAAACGAAGGCTTGATTCCTAAACTGCAATTCGAAGATAGCTTGCCAGAAGTCGGCGCCCAGTTCGAAGTGGTGGTGCGAGGGTTTCTGCCTCAAGAAGGCCTGTACGAGTTGACCAAGCCCGGCAACGCGGTCGATGTCTCGGACTGGTCCGATCTCCGCGAAGGGGAAGTTATCGAAGTACTGGTGACCGGCGCTAATACGGGGGGTCTGGAATGCAAAGCTGGCCAGATACCCGGCTTTATCCCGGCCAGCCAAATTGCCGAATATCGCGTCGAGAACATGGCCGATTTCGTCGACCAAAAAGTGCTCTGTGTCGTTACCGAGGCTAACCCGCGTCGTGGCAACTTGGTGCTCTCACGTCGCGCGGTGCTCGAGCGCGAGAAGGCTGAAAAACGAGAGCAACGCTTGGCAAGCCTCGAAGTGGGTGCGGCGGTGGAAGGAATCGTCCGCAAGATCCTGGACTTCGGCGCATTTATTGATATCGGCGGCCTGGACGGATTGCTGCACATCAGTCAACTTTCCTGGGAGCGGGTAAAACACCCCGGCGAGATACTGACCGAGGGTCAAAAGATTCAAGTACGAGTGGATAAGATCGATCCGCAGACGGGCAAGATCGGTCTGTCCTATCGCGCGCTGCAGGAACATCCGTGGACTGGAATCGAACAGCGTTTTCCCGTGGGCTCGCTGGTCAGTGGCACCGTCACTCGGATCGCCGAGTTTGGTGCATTTGTCCGTGTTTCCACCGGTGTCGAAGGCTTGATTCACCTCTCTGAACTGGCCCATCATCGCGTGCACCGCGTATCGAATGTAGTGCAGGAAGGTCAGGCGGTCGAAGTCAAAGTGCTGTCCGTCGAACCCGACAAGCAGCGCATGAGCCTGTCTTTAAAAGCAGCGCAAGCCGCGCCTGAGGTGACGACGACTGAGCCCGAAGCGGTTGAAGAAGCTCCACGCGAACCCGCGCTGCCTAAGCATCGTGGTCCGCTCAAAGGAGGCTACGGTGGTGCCACCGGTGGCGAACAGTTCGGCCTGAAGTGGTGAGTCAACTAGAAAGTTCGCCCCAACGCATGAGTGGATTAATTCAGCCCAGGACGCTTAAAGGGTTTCGCGACTACCTGCCGGAAGTCATGATGCCGCGCGAGCGCATCATGGAAGTCGCGCGTCGCGTCTATCGCAGCTACGGTTTCAGTCCCATTGATACGCCAGTCTTGGAATACCTTGAAATTCTGACTGGCAAGGGAAGCGAAGAGACCGACCGCCAACTCTACCGTTTTGAAGATCACGGGGGTCGCCAAGTCGGTATGCGTTTTGACCTAACGGTACCGCTAGCACGGTTCGCGGCACAGCATATCAACCAACTCGGAACTCCATTCAAGCGCTACCACATCGCGCCGGTGTGGCGCGGCGAGAGTCCTCAAGCTGGTCGCTATCGCGAGTTTGTTCAATGCGACTTTGATACGATCGGTACGGAGTCCGTGGTTGCCGATATTGAAACCGGTCTGGTGATTCACGAGTTGCTGTTGGCGATTGGCATCCAGAATTTTTCCATCCGCATCAATAACCGCCAGGTGCTCAATGGCGTTCTCGCCAAACTTGGGTTGAGTGAAAAAATCGTTCCGGTGCTGCGTTCGCTCGACAAACTCGGCAAGATCGGTCGCGAGGCGGTGGCGGCAGAAATGCAACAAGTCGCCGACGTCACGCCTGAACAGGCTCAACAAGTTTTACAGTTGGCCGAAGTCCGCGGTTCCGTCGACGAAATCCTCGCCCAATTGGACCCCCTGGTTGCCGGAAACGAACTTGGCGAAAGTGGCGTCGATCGCCTGCGCCAGGTTGCCCGCGCCTTGCAAGCCTGTGGCGTTCCGGCATCGCGTTTCCAACTAGACGTGTCCATTGCCCGTGGGCTGGACTATTACACCGGTGTGATCTTTGAAACTTTGCTCGATGATTTACCTTCGATCGGCAGCATCTGTTCGGGTGGACGCTACGATAACTTGGCTGAGGTCTACACCAAACAGCACTTACCTGGCATCGGCGCGTCGCTGGGACTCGACCGCTTATTGGCCGCCATGGAAACATTACATCTCATTGCACCCGTGCGTACACCAGCGCCTGTGCTAGTGGCTTTCTTCGATAAAGACCGATTACCGGACTACCTGCAGCTCGCGCAACTGATCCGACGCGGCGGCATCGGAGTTGAACTCTATCCCGAACCGAAAAAGTTGGCGGCGCAGCTCAAATACGCGGATCAACGCGGTTTCCAAATTGCGGTGATTGCCGGCAGCCAAGAACTAGAGAGTGGCACCTGTCAACTCAAGAATCTATCCACCAAAACCAGTATCGAAGTGGCATATCGCGACGATGCTGCGGTCCTCATTGAAGCCCTGCGAGGGTTGTTGCAGTTGCCTGAGAACGTTGCTTAATTGCTGAGAACGTTGCTTAATGGATGAATCGCAACTTGGCGAGTCACCCAACATCTACAATCGGCCATTACTGTTCGCTGCCAGGTGGGCTGTTGCGTTCAGCGCTCTTGTCGCCTGGGTCATTGCGGTTCGGTGGTTCCACTTCGAGCAAATGGCGGACGAAAAAATCCCGCATGCGTCGCTCGCCATAGCTGCCACCGATACCATGTCCGGCATTCGGAACCACGACCAAATCAAAGTCCTTCTGGGCGCGAATTAAGGCATCGGCGAAACGCAGAGTTGATTCTGGTGGCACATTTTCATCCAGTTCGCCAACGATCAACATCAAAGCCCCCTGCAATCGGCGGGCATTGTCGATGTTCGAACAGGCAGAATAATGCTGGCCGACCGGATATCCCATCCATTGTTCATTCCAACTTGCTTTGTCCATACGATTGTCGTGACAACCGCAACCGGCCACCGCCGCCCGATAGAACTCGGGGTGGAACAGCACCGCTGCGGCCGCATTTTGACCACCGGCGGAAACACCATAGACGCCTACGCGAGCCAAATCCATTTCCGAGTACTTCGCCGCCGCTGCTTTCATCCACAAAATGCGATCTTCAAAGCCGCCGTCTTTGAGATTTTGCCAGCAGATGTCATGAAAGGCTTTCGAGCGATTCGCGGTGCCCATGCCATCGATCTTGACCACAATAAAGCCCAACGCGTTTAAGGCCTGATAACGCTGGGAAGCACTAAAGATCTTGGGTACAAACGATCCGTGCGGACCGGCGTAAATGTCTTCGATCACGGGATATTTACGGCTTGGGTCGAAGTCGCTCGGTCTACAAATGATACCCCAGATATCAGTGAGTCCATCACGTCCCTTGGCTGAAAAAACTTCTGGCGCTTCCCAACCAGACTCCTTAAGTTCACTTACGTCGGCGGACTGCAGTTCACAGACCAATTGACCATCGCTAACGTTACGGAGTTCGTGTACTGGTGGCAGATTCACGCGAGAATAAGTGTCGATGACAAATCGGCGATCAGGAGAGTACTGCAAACTGTGTTGACCATCGCCGCGAGTCAACCAAGTCAATTCGCTACCGTCAAAATTGACGCGTCCGAAGTGAACG
>JBBQRC010000338.1:0-6120 GCA_038215215.1 Pirellulales bacterium | reverse complement strand
CTTTGGATTCTTCCAATTTGAACACAATCGCGTCGGCAGCCAGCCCCACAGCCATGCGTCCAACGTTGTAGTCCGCTACTTTATAGTCACTGGGCATTGGTCCAGTCACGTCGTGCGGTAGTATCACCAGTCGTCCGCCATATTCGCTTAAGTCTTTAGCGAGCAAGTCAATTTCTTCCTGGCGCGTCGCTGACACAGGAGGCTTCACAATCGCGGTGGAAAGACCCGTTGCGCCAGCTTCCATCGCTGCTCGAACCAAAGCCCGCATCTGCTCCAGTTCGTCGTTACTGGCAGGTCGATCTTCATCACCAAGAACAAGCTGTCGCACCTGAGCGTAGCCTACCGATTGCGCCACATTGACCGGCAAACCACCCATTTCAAGCAGCGCAAAATATTCGTTGAACGTGGCCCAACCTGCCCGCGCCGCCGCCTCGCCGCTTAGCGGTGCCGCCGAATGCCCCGCCCCGGCCAAGATAGTGGTGATCCCTTGATTTAATAAATTCACCGCGGCCTGTGGATCGTGCATGATGGGGGTGGCAGATTGCCCAGAACTATCAGTGAAACCCGGCGCCACCATCAAGCCGCTAGCGTCAATGGTCCGTGTGGCAGCGAGGTCATCAATTTGGCCAATGCTCACTACGATACCGTCGCGTATGCCGACATCGACGGGTGTCTCCGAGGCTCTGGCGCCATCCCATAACGTTGCATTTTTTATCAGGATATCGAGCTTCGGTTCGGCTGCTTTCGCTTCGTATGTCATCAATGGCATCGAGAACAGCAGCATTAGTACCAGCCGATCAAGATATAAATGCAGTCGCTGCGATTGCCACATGTTGTGCTCCCGTGAAGCGTAGATATTGGAATGGCTAAGGCGTCATTGTAGTTGAACGCTTCCCACCATTGGACCTAGGCGAGTAGGTAACCAACTTCCGGTTGGGATTGTTGAGTGCCGCCTAAGTAAAGAATCGAAAACGTAGTAATTTGCGGACTTCGCGATTAATTTGCTGATGCAGGAGTTTAGGAAACTTTTTTCTGACAGTTTCGGCTGATTCTACGTAAGCCCATGTTGGCCAATGGCTTGTGTTCATGTTTTCCGTATTGACCCACTCTGCCTATTCGCTATAATCCGGCAGTCCAGACAAGCTCGGTAAGCTTGGAGGATGCGGGGATTGCTGCAGGATACAGAGTCAGAGGAACTTGGCACGTATGCCAGCTCGCTCAATAGTCAGGGAAACACAGCTAGGTTAATCGCCCCCCACGATTAGCATGCACTCGCCATTCTCGTACTAAACGAGAACCTCGAGTACAGCTAGCTAGGCCATCGTAGAGGAAGGATGGTTGATACTAATGTCTACTACAAAGACGGTTTTTACGACGGGTGAAGCGGCGAAGATCTGCAAGGTTAGCCAGCAGACGATTATTCGCTGTTTTGACAACGGCACGCTCAAGGGATTTCGCGTCCCGGGGAGTCGCTTTCGGCGCATACCTCGTGACCAGTTGTTCTCCTTCATGAAGGACAACGGGATTCCCACAGATGCGTTGGAGAATGGCAAGAAGAAGCTCCTGATTGTCGATGACGAACAGGATTTGGTTGACCTCATGTCCGACGCTTTTGAGCGCGACGGCAGGTTCGAAATTCGCACGGCCAACAATGGTTTTGATGCTGGCATGCAAGTCAAAGAGTTCCGTCCAGACATTGTGGTGCTGGACGTTATGTTACCCGACATCAATGGCAAAGAAGTTTGTCAGCGTGTTCGCAGCGACAAGACGCTGGACTCGGTCAAGATCATTTGTATTTCGGGAATGATTGAGCCGGAGCGAGTGGGTGATTTGCGGGCCTCGGGTGCCGATGACTTCATGCAGAAACCATTCACGGTGGACCGTTTGCTCGAACGCGTTTGTGACTTGCTCGACATCGATAAACCGGTTGTACACTAGTACGCGCATCTAGCTGGGACGGCGGATGATAGACGTGACCAATCAGCCTGGAATTCCCCCGAGAGTTCACAGGTTTGCGGCCGCTACGTCGGACGCCCTGACGGCACTGGTTTTGCAAGATTGTTTGCTGGGCACCTCATCTGCCCAGTCTCAAACTTCCCAATCCGAATTTTCCCGGTCTGAGGCGCTGGCAAGCGCACCAGTTGAAGGGCTTACGTCGATCCATTCCAAGGCTGCCCTTCAAGAGTTGTCGGTAACGGACGATGGCCTGAAAGAGTGGCTATCTCACGTTTCCACCAGTGCCAATGTTATTCAAGCTCTACGGAACGATACGACGTGGCGAGATCAACAGTCGCCTGCATCGGAGCGGCTGTGGCAGACGTTGCAGTTGGTGGCACGTCTACAAACGTTGCAACAGCAGTTTGACGAGGCGCTGGCACATCGTCTACGCGAAGCCATTTATCATTTCGCCTACGGTTTGAGTCACGAGCTGAATAATCCGCTGGCCAACATCGCGACCCGGGCGGGAGTTTTACTGCAGTCGGAAGTTGCCAAAGATCGACAGCGATTGCTGGAGACAGTCATAGACAATGCCATGCGTGGCAGTGAAATGCTGGGTGACCTTATGCTGCTCGCACGCCCCCCCAAGTTGACATTTGAGCCAGTCCAGATTGCCAAATGGTTTGCGGCATTTGTTGAACGCGCCGGCACGTGGGCAGCCAGACAAGAAGTTGAGTTACGGGCGACCAGCGACTGCGCGATGGCCCAGTTTCGTTTTGATCCAGTGGCGATACGCGAAGCCCTGTGGTGCTTGGTTCGCAACGCCATTGAGGCTTCCTCTGGGGGCGCGATCGTGGAGCTCGAGATGACTGAAGTCGAGGGCGGCTTAGAATTCCGCGTTTGCGATGCGGGAGCTGGTCTGTCTCCCGAAGCTCTGCAGTATTGTTTCGACCCGTATTACAGCGGCCGCGAAGCAGGACGCGGTTTGGGTTTGGGCCTCAGCAAAGCGCTCCGGATTGCTGAACTTCACCGGTCTCAATTGCGTCTCAGCAATCGCCAGCCCCGAGGATGTGAAGCGACGTTGCGACTACAGGCAAACGAGTGATTGGTGCGCCCTGATCATTCAATAGCAAAACCTTAATTCGAGCCGGATCCTGAAGCAGACCCGCCGGAGCTCGCTCCCGCTGGACTAGTTGTGGTTAAACGAGGGCTAGGAACGCTTGCGACCATTGCGCGATGGATTGCCGTTTGGTAAACGCCGGAAGAACCGTATGACTCGCGATCCGTTAAGTAGATGGCTGGAAGTGGCCCTACCGGCACCAATTCGGACACAGCCAACTGTGTCGACTCGACGCGTGCTGCAGTTTGTTGCTGATTCTCGCCTTGCAGGACGAAGACGACACGACGCGATTGTGGTGCCTGAGTCAGAATCCAATTGACGTGGGCTCGGCCGGCGGCGGTCAGGCAATTCGTGCCAGGATCGTACATGGATGTACCAATCGTGTTGTGCAAACGCCAGCCGTTGTTTCGCTGCTGTTCAAATGTGTTCAGGACGCTCATTGTGTCCATGGCTCGGAATGGCGTCGGCCACATTTTGTTGCGGTAGTAGTCTTGTTTGCACGTACTCTCGGAACACTCTGGTTTCTGGGCAATGGCGACGCTTCCCAAGAAAATCAAGCTCAAGGCGGCAGCTTCTAGGATATTAATACGATTCATTGCTTGCGATCCTTCGGCGAACAGAGAAAGTACCAGCGCTCAATACTTATCGGTAGAAATCGAACTTCGCCACATCGAAACTTCGCCGCGTTTCTGAACACCGGAACAGACTACCTAGTCCCCCTATTTAGGACTGACGGCCGAGGCACCATTTCCGGCAGGGCGCCAGCCAAGTCCAATGCTGTCAGTTATACTTGCTCGTCAATAAGTGGCGAAAAGCGAATCTCCAGCGTATCCTGATTGAATCTATGCCCGAACGGATAAGTCAACCTAAGGCGAATCTGCTTCTTGCTGCGGCCTTTGGGGGTGCAGTGCTGATTGTCTTTACCCTAGGCTACCGGCTAGCGGGTTGGTCATGGAGCGACTCGTTTTACATGGTCATCATCACCGCGTTCAGCGTTGGATACAACGAGGTGGTGCCCATCACCAGCACTGGACTGCGGATCTGGACGATCGCGCTCATTATGCTCGGCTGCACAGGAATCATTTTTATCACCGGCACGCTGGTACAGTGGCTGACCGAGTCGCAGATTCAAAGGGCATTAGGGGGCAGACGTATGGAAAACGAAATTGAGAAGCTAAAAAATCATGCGATCATTTGTGGCTTCGGTAGGATTGGACGATTCATTTCTAGCCAGTTAGAAAATGGTGGGACACAGTTTGTCATCCTGGACCAATCGCCGGAGCGTGTCGCCGAGGCCCAAGAAGCGGGCTGGCTCGCATTGCTCGGGGAAGCGACCGATGAAGCGGTTTTACGGGCTGCGGGGATCATCCGCGCGCGCGTATTAGCAACCGTGCTCCCCAATGACGCGGCAAACGTCTTTATCACCCTCAGCGCTCGAAATATGAATCCGAATATCCAAATCATCGCGCGCGGTGAGGTCCCCTCAACACAGCAAAAATTGATGCAAGCTGGCGCGAATCGTGTCGTGTTGCCCGCTCATATTGGTGCGGATCGAATTGCTCACCTGATATTACATCCCAACGCCCGCGAGTTGCTAGGTACCCGCTCCAAATCAAACATTGAATTCGAGAATCATCTGACCGAATTGGGTCTGGACATGGAGGAAATTGAGATCGGAGCGACCTCGCCATGGTTGCACCGTTGCGTTGGGGATGTTGAAAGGGAATCGACCGGACGTATCCTGGTGGTCGCCATCCTCAGAAAAGAGGGTGGGACGGACATGAATCCGAATCCATCAGCGGTCCTGATGAGCGGTGACGCTCTCGTTGTTTTGAAACGTTTTGGACGAGGGTAAGAGCGTTCCTGCCGGGGTCACGCCACAGCCTGCAGGCTTGTTCGCGAATACCCCGAGTGTTCTGCGCCGCGTGGCGTTGCGAGGCTTCAATGGGTCGGCGCGTTTCCTTGCAAAGTCTTGGAAAGGATATTTGCCAACTGGAACGAGTTGGTCATGATCGGTTTATCATCCAGCAAGATGCGACCTTTGAACTCGAAAACGTCGCCAACTTGATCCACCAATTCGACGTGCGTGTGTAAACTGTCATTGGGTCTCGCAAAACCTCGAAAGCGTGCCCCTTTCACGCGTACTAGCACACCCAAAGCGTATCTGTTGAAGAAGGGATCATGCGTGTTGAATTCTGGCATCGGATTGAACCGCGCGGCCAACAGAATACCGGCGGACTGAGTCGTCATCTCTTGCAGCATCGCTCCTGGAACCACCGCCGTCCCTGGGAAGTGTCCGGCCAAAAAATATTCTGCGCCCGAAATATGAGTGCAAGTGGCGATTTCACGATCGCCAATCGATTCGATGGAGCCAACCAAGAGGTAGGGCGGACGATGATGGAGATAATCCTCTACTTTGGAAAAATCATGGTGGTAAACGTGGGGCATCAGGAGTGTTCTTTCTGGCTTTCGGCTAGTGTTCGAAAGGCAAGCATACGTAGCAGCGTTGTTGCCACGGCGATTGTGGTCTGGCGTTCTCAACAAAAAAATGGGTCAGCACTTCAACAACGCTTTGGTTCGATTGCCAATTTCTGGGTCTGACAAATTTCTCAAGCTACAAATTGCGTATCGACTGCGCAACCAAATCAGCCGAAAGGCCACGTGACGGTTCGCGACAATCGCAAATTGATTGCAGTTGCCGTGGCGTGAGGAGTATACTTCGACGGAAACTCCCCTAGCTAATTTCGGACTTCTGGCTAATCGACGGGCAAGCTGCTAGGTCTCAATAGACATCAACAAGTTTCCTTTCCTGGAATGATCACCATGAACTTTTCACTATGCCAACGGTTCGGGCTTGCATCACTGATTACAGGGATCTCTTGCGTCTGTGCGGTTGTGGGAACTGCGACGGGAGAGGAACACCGGATTCGGGTCCAGGTTACCGACGCAGATACCGGCCTGCCTCTCGCTGCGCGGCTCTATCTCACTTCCGACGGCGGTATTCCTTACTACTTCACCGTCGATGCTACCTTGGGTTCAGCGGTCAAATATGAAAAGCAGAA
>JBBQRC010000337.1:0-6133 GCA_038215215.1 Pirellulales bacterium | reverse complement strand
GGTTCTGTTTACATCCGATAACGGGCCGTGGTTATCGTACGGCAATCACGCAGGCTCCGCTGCACCATTGAGGGAAGGAAAAGGAACTTCTTGGGAGGGTGGCCAGCGCGAGCCGACAATCGCCTGCTGGCCTGGGCAAATCGCACCGGGAACCACGTCCAACCAGGTCGCCGCCACGATCGATGTGCTGCCCACTATCGCTTATTTGGCGGGTGCAGACCTACCGGCAGCCCGAATCGATGGAAAGAACATTTGGCCCCTGCTGGCAGGTGGCGCCGAGGTTGAAAGTCCTCATCAAGCCTACTATTACTACTGGGGTAAGGAACTGCAGGCAGTTAGGAGCGGGCCCTGGAAACTGCACTTCCCGCATAGCTACCGCACGCTCGCGGGGCAGCCTGGCCGAGACGGTCAACCTGGGCCCTATCGCGAAGCGACTTGTGGTTTGGAACTTTACAATCTAAATGACGATATTGCGGAATCCCGTGACGTGGCTCAGCAACACCCTGAAGTAGTCACTCGATTAAAATCCCTGGCGGCTGAGATGCGAACCGAACTAGGCGATTCACTGACAAACGTCGAAGGCTCTGGAGTTCGTCCTGCCGGCAAACTCCCGTAGCGGTCCAGTTTTTCAAACGGCATCGTGACACACTAGAGAACCGCGCGCAAAAGGCGGCTCGGTGAAAATTTGACGGGGCATCTGTACCGGTGTAAATTGTCCGGCGATTGTATCTTTAATCGTCGGAGTTTTTAATGAGGTTTTTAAAAGGATGTCGACCATGTTTCGTCGTTCAATGCTACTCGTGTTGCTGTTAACCATCGCTTCGCTCGATGCCTTTGTGCTGGCGGGAGAAGTGCGTGAGAAGTTTTTGGCAAACGGTGTAACCAAGCGCTTAGGTGGATACCGCCCGATTCGCGCCGAGGCGGATAAGGAAGCGGACATTGCCAAACAAGTTCCTGAGGGCTTAATCGCGCCCAAGTTCGGAATGATTGAATTGGGTGACAAGAGTTGGGCGTTCATCCTAGACGAACCTGAGGACGAAATCGCAAAGTTGTACATCGATACGAACAATGATCAGGACCTGACAAATGACCCTAAAACGAAATGGGAACCACGCACTCAAGACGAATTGAAGACTTACTTCGGTGAGGGCCAAGTTGATTTGGGAAATGGAAACGTAGGTACCATTGGCTTGTATCGCTTTGACCCTAAAGATGAAAAGCGGGCCCAATTGAAAAATACGTTAATGTTTTACGTCGATTTCGGGTCCGAATTTGAATTTGAACTGGATGGAAAGCCGCTCAGCACCTTTGTGGCTGGAAATCTCAGCGAAAAAGATCGTCTTTCCATCGACCGTAATGAGGACGGAAAGATCAGTCGCAATTACGAAATGGTTGCCATGGGGACACCCTTCAACTACACCGGCACAACCTACGTTTTTAGTTTCGACAAGGGCAAGTTGACCTTCGACAAAGCTGCTGAAGAATTGCCTCAAATGCAATTGCCACCTGATCTGCGTATCGGCAAACCCGCGTTACCCTTTAATGCCACCACGATGAACGGCAGCCCGGTTGAGTTTCCGAAACAGTACGCTGGCAAGATCGTCATGTTAGATTTTTGGGCCACCTGGTGTGGGCCCTGCATCGGTGAGATTCCGCATATGAAAGAGGCGTATGCAGACTGGCACGAAGCAGGTTTCGAAATTCTGGGGATCAGTTTTGATCAGGCGAATCAAGAGGAAAAGGTCAAGGAGTTTCTTGAGAAAAATGAACTCCCTTGGGATCAAGTCTACGAAGGGAAGTATTGGGAGACGACGCTCGGCAAAATGCACGATGTCAGCGGCATACCCTTTGTTCTGTTGGTTGATGGCGACTCGGGCGAAATCTTGGCCACCGCACGTGAATTGCGGGGCCCAGGGCTGTCGGAGTTCGTTGGCAAACAATTAGAGACCAAACGCGAGGGCACGGCTAAGTAGCTTCACACATCCCGCTGCAAATGATTCCGCGGGCAATCTAATGGATCGTTGTTACGCACGTTGCTTCCTTGTCAACTGCGTCCGCGAGGTTGCGTGTCTCGCGGACGCCGCTTTGTTGGCAGTGCTCGTTAAGCGCGGAAATTACGGGCCAATTTAAGTCTTCATCGCGGGTATCATAGTCCCTCTCGACGCGGGCTGTTCAGCAGCAATGCTTGCAATTCATTGGCCGTCTCTTCCGGCCTGTTGCATCCGCTGGCACTTTGGGCGCTTTATTGCCGCACAGACCGCGCAACTCCAATACGAATCTCGTAAGTGCATTGCGAGAAACGGTTTAGGAGTTCGCGTCAAGTGCTGCAGGAGCGCCACGCGGGCAGCCAAATGGGAAAAAAAATGGTTTCTAACAGGGGCACGAAAAAAAGTTTCTCTCCCCAAGTGCTGTCCCATTCAGAACCTAGGTCCAGGTCACAGCTCGACTCGTCCGCAAAGTCGCTTTTCGCTGTTGACTGAAGCCCTTCAGTGGGTATCTTTGGGGAACTGTGGGAGCAGGTGGTAAATTTTGGATTTGGTATGAGGTGGTTCGAAGTCAATTGCCGGAATGGTCCTTCGGGTGCTTGGCGCAATTGACCTCTGACACCTTTGCACCACGGAGTCGGTAGGAACCGCATGTTGTTAACCGGAAGTTACCGACGCACCTTGGACGAAAAGTTGCGTTTGGCAATTCCCAAGCAACTGCGGGACGCAATCGGTTTCACGGAACTTGAAACCAGCTTGTTCATCACGCCAGGGACGGACCGCTCCTTAGCGATATACACAGCACCGGTGCTGGAAACACTTGGGGCAAGCTTAGCGCAGAACAGTCCGGCAGCCAAAGATACCCGGCTATTCAGTCGCTTGTTTTACGCCCAAGCTCAACCGGCTGAGGTGGACCGGCAGGGACGGCTAAGAATTCCCCCTGAACTTGCACAGTTGGCTTCGATAGCGTCGGAGGTAGTTGTGTTGGGAGTGCGTGATCACATTGAATTGTGGGACGCGACCGCCTGGCAAGAGTTCCTGGACGCCACGCAGCCACGGTACGACGAATTGGCAGAGGCAGTATTACGCGGAAACATCACTCAGGATTCGTAAATCGCCATGATCAGATAACTCAAACGACGGAGTCATCACAACTCAACTGTCTAGACCTCATCCATACGAAACACCCAAATGCCTCCGACAGCGGTTTGGGTGGCAGTGAAACCCAGTTCAGTCTCCGGCCACGAGCTGAGCAGCCATAACGTGGTATTAACCGATACTACGGCGGGATTCACTGTCTTGTCCACAAGGATCGTGCGACAAGTGTGAGTGCGTTCGGCGAAACTTTCCCAGCGCCGAACGCAGCATCGCGGCCAACAGCGGAAACACGGATGTTTCCCTGGCCCGGCGATGCGTCGTGCGTTCTACAGCACCGTGGATCAGCTAAACTGCAAGGCTGTTGCAAAAGGTCAGGTTTTCGGAGTGCGTCAGCCATGTTGCGTTGTCATGTATGCCTGATTGTTGTCCTTTCGGTGCTTGCCGTATCGGGATCAGCAGAACGAGCGAGCTCTACGCCCCCTTCAGCTCAGGCTTCACCCGCAGCTCAGGATTCACCTCCAGCTCAGGCCACGCCAGCGTCGCGGCCAAAGCCCGTCGCGCCTCAAGAAGTTCCTGATCCGTTGCTCGGTCAATTGCTGCAGTGGGAGGGCTGGACGTTGCGTTGGCAATTTCGCGATATCGAGGGCCTGATACTCACGGATGTTCATTTTCAAGATCGTAAAGTCTTAAAAACGATTGGGCTGGCTGAGATCTACGTACCTTACGCCACGGGTTGGCCGCGACCCAGAGATTTTGCTTTGGGTGGCTTTCGAGCTAATCCAATGCCTCTCGAATTGGGACGCGATTGCTTGGCTGGCAGTACACAGTGCCGGGCTTTCAATCGCACTGGCGAACGGGCGACGGAGAAGACAGCCGATGTGATGATTCACGAAGAGCCGCTGGGACTGATGTACGCTGGCACCCAAGGACGAGCCAGCGGTAAAATGCTCGTCCTATGGTCGATGGTCCACTTCCCCGGTCCCAACGATGGCTACACGTACATTCTCCGCTGGAAACTGCAGACCGACGGAACGCTTTGCGGTGAAGTGGGCGCCACCGGCGGGTTGCAGCATTTAGGAGTTGGTGCTGACACGGGGCGTGGAGTTGTCGTGGGACACAATGAAGCGCAAGAAGAAGTTTTTGCACCCTCACACGTCCACAATTTCTATTTTCGTATCGACTTCGATATCGATGGGGCTGACGACAACATAGTTGAAGAGTTCAACTATGAAATCGATCCGCAAGAACCACTTATGGCCCGACCCTTGTGGAGTCGAGTGTTGCTGGAACGCGGTCGACTATTAAATGAAGTCACCTTTCGTTCCTGGCGAGCACTTAACACTCGTTCACTCAATGCGCTGGGACGACCACGTTCCTATCAATTGATCCCTGGTGGCAAGGGTTCCTGGCGCGATGGTTCACCCAATCGGATTCTTCAAGGTGATTTCTTTGTGACCCGCTATCACCAACAAGAGTATCCCTACAGTGCCGGTGACCCGCGTCAGCTGCTGGATGCGTTGACCAACTATCTTAATGACGAACCTGTCGACGGCACCGACATCGTAGCCTGGTATCGACTGTCGTTTGTTCACCATCCGCGCACCGAAGATTGGTCCGCGCAACCTGTCGTGTGGCATCACTTTGAATTGGTACCACGCGATTTTCTAGATGCCAGTCCGCTGACCGCTACCAAATAAGGCTTAGCGGCGGTTCTTCAAGGTCATGACCGGCTGGGGCAGCCGGCTGTTTTAGCTGTGCGGGTTTGAATCTCGATTGCGCGCGGCCTGCCACTGGGCTTGCAGCAAGGCCGGCGCATAGCGACTGACCAACCCCAACGTGATCAGCCCGCCTCCGACCCACGTCCACCAAGGGGGTGGCGTGTAAGTCGGGTGGTGTCGCCAGGCCAGGAAGACCCAGACTGGCAGCAGGATCGGTTCGATCAGCGCCAGGATAGAGGCTTCTGGGCTGGGCGTGCTGCGTAACCCTCGACCAAACAAAATGTAGGGGACTGACATTTGAAACGTGCCGAAAAATGCGAGTGCGAGGTAGCCTGTCAAGTTAATGGGTTGGTGGGTGTGCCAAACCCAAGGTGTCAAAAGTAGCACCGTGGCCGCATGATTCAGGGTAATCATCCAAGCTGGATCGACTCGAGGCATAGTACGCATAGAAAGTACGACGCCAGCCATGCTGATGCCAGACAGCACGCCTAGGCTGGTTGCAAACAGTCCGCTCCCCTGCACCAATTCGCAGATCAAAATCAGCGTGACGCCGCTGATCGAGAATGCGAACATGCGCAGGTCGTCGGCTGCAATCCGCTGTTTAAAGATAATCACGCTGGCCAGAATCACCCACACCGGGCACAGATACTGAAGCCAAATCGCGTTCGCGGCTGGACCATGGACCATGGCTGTCATGAAAGACCAAACCATCACCGCAAAGCAGATCATCATGGGGACCAGCGCGGGATGCCATGCCGGTTTGCGGATGAGTGGCAGCAGGATGGGAATGGCAAACAGACTGCGCCAAAAAGCCAGCAGCAGGCCACGTGAGTCCTCGGGCCACGCGTCGAACCAGGGGGATTTGGCAAAGAAACCACTGGTGCTCCACAGCGCACCGGCCAGTGCGATCTGCAGCCTGCCGACCCATTGGTCACGTGTCTGAGTATCGTTGACTGGTGAATTCAATCAGGTCTAACCTTAAACTCAGTTGACGTCGCTAGTGAGTGAGCCGTCAGTTGTACCACCGAATTGAGGATCTGTTAACAACGCGTTAGGTGCTTGTAAATATTTCCCAAGCTTCGCAGGCTAAGGTACGTCTAGCCAATAGGGTAACTTTGCATCGTCGCATGCATGTGCTAGAAAAGGACATCGGTTGACGTTGGTTTACTGCAAAAATTATCGCAAGGTGCTCGATGGCAACAATTAAAACTGCGACGCTGCTAGCTGGGATTCCTAGCGAAAATCCAGCCTTTTATCATCGTGTGCGTTTTGCGGTGGGAGATCCAGCGGCGTGGCTTGCCTTCGGCGATAATGGACTTCAGTGGACTGAGT
>JBBQRC010000336.1:0-6150 GCA_038215215.1 Pirellulales bacterium | reverse complement strand
TATAGGCGAACGAGAGGGATACGGATAGTTTACACCTGAAGCGAACTGGCACGCCACTGGGACCATCGGAAAATCGCCCAAATAGTGGCTCACGGGGACCGACAAATGCGATTGGACGATGCCATCGGAACTTGACGCAGTCGCGCAGTGGGCTGATACTGCTGCGTTTGCCTTCGAGCTAAGCTTGAATTGAAGACCAAAAGGAGCGAAACGGTGCCTGCAGCGTGCGTAATAGGATTGCAATGGGGAGACGAGGCCAAAGGTAAGCTGGTGGACCTGCTGGCTCCCGATCATGATTGCGTCGTTCGCTATCAAGGCGGTGCCAACGCCGGACATACTGTTGTCCATGGCGATCAGGTTTACAAACTGCACCACGTTCCGAGCGGCATCTTGCACCCTGGCGTCCGTAACTTCATTACACCAGGCGTGGTCATTGAGCCAACAACTCTATTGAAAGAGCTGGTGGGGCTGGAAAGTCGCGGTATTGATCCGCGTCGGAATTTGATGATCAGCGAACGGGCTCATCTCGTTATGCCCTGGCATCTGTTAGAGGACCAGGTCATGAACCGCTTGGTTGTCCAAGGGGAGAACATTGGTACGACCTTACGCGGCATTGGTCCCTGCTATCGAGACAAAGTCGGTCGCAATTTCGCTATTCGCGCTGTCGATTTATTGCAGTCGGACATGGCGGAACGGATCGTCACGATCGTCGAGGCCAAGCAAAGCTTGCTCCGCGGCATGGGAGGGGAGGACGTGGTCAAGCAATTGGACGCGGACGCCATCGTGACTGAAGCGGCCCGTTGGGCGACTCAGCTCGGGCCATTGATCGGCGATACAACCAACATTCTGCTCGACGAACTCGATGCGGGCAAACGGCTGCTTATGGAGGGAGCCCAAGGTTCGCTGCTTGATATTGATCATGGCACCTATCCGTTTGTGACCAGCAGCAATTCATCCGGGGTGGGCATTTGCAGTGGTTCGGGAGTGCCAAGCTGTTGGATTCGGCGTGTCATTGGCGTCACCAAAGCCTACTCGACGCGGGTGGGTGGAGGCCCTTTCCCAACGGAACTGCATTGCGAGACTGGCCAAAAAATCCGTGAAATCGGCCGCGAGTATGGCACCACGACTGGTCGCCCACGACGTTGTGGCTGGTTTGACGCGGTGGCCGTGCGTTATACGGCGCGTTTGAGCGGTATTAACGCGATCGCGCTGATGATGATGGACGTACTCAGCCACTTTGACACGCTGTCAATTTGCGTGGCTTACGAGATTGATGGCGAGCGCGTCGACAGGTTTCCCTGTGACGCTGGTCGTTTGCGCCGCGCCAAGCCGATTTTCGAAACGTTGGACGGCTGGAATCAAGATGTCACGGGGGCTCGCGAACTGTCGGATTTGCCTCCCAAGGCTCATGCTTACATGTCCCGGATTAGTGAATTGATAGGGGTGCCGGTGGAGATTGTTTCCGTCGGTCCAGATCGTGCCCAAACAATTTTTGCTGACAAACAAAAACTAATGGCCATGGTCGCTTAATGACATCCAAGTTGCGCGAGCGCAGCGTGGCCAGTCCAGCGTGTTACTACTCGGTCCAAATTACCACGCGTTACTACTTGGTCCAAATTATTGGGGCAACATGTGAATTCGCCCTTTCGGTCGGTTGACACAAAATTGCTAGAGGATGTGCCTGCGGAGCGCATTCCTAAGCACATTGCAATCATCATGGATGGCAATGGTCGCTGGGCGCAGCAGCAGGGGTTGCCACGACTGGAGGGACATTTGCGCGGCGTGGATGCTGTGCGTCGCACCATGGAGGCCTGCCGCGATTTTGGCATCGAAGCGCTAACGCTGTATTGTCTCAGCAGCGAGAATTGGAAACGACCCGCCGCCGAACTAGAGTTCCTCATGGCGCTGCTGCGCGAATACTTGATCGCCGAGCGGGACAGTTTGGTGAAGAATAATCTGCAGCTCAAGATAATCGGTCGTCGTGAACGCCTACCGGTAGAGGTGCAGGAGGAGATGGAGCGAACTTTGGCGGCCTGTGCCAATAACAACGGCATGACGCTTTGCCTGGCCATTAATTATGGATCGCGCACCGAGTTGGTAGATGCCTGCCGCGCGTTGACAGAGCGCGTGGTCAGCGGAGATTTAACGCCGGATGCGATCAGCGAAGAACTGCTGGCCGCGAACCTGTACACAGCCGGATTGCCAGATCCCGACTTGTTGATACGCACCAGCGGTGAAATGCGGCTGAGTAATTTCTTATTGTGGCAGATCAGCTACGCGGAGATTTGGGTCACCGAGACCGCTTGGCCAGAATTCGAAAGGGCTCATTTAGAACAGGCCATTCGCGATTTCGCCACTCGTCAACGCCGTTTTGGCGGCCTTAACAGTTAATCACTCTGCGGATTGGCCGCAAAACTCAATCGACTTACCATTTGTGCTGAACCTTTCCTTATGGCCGCTGAGCAGCATATTCTGATTGCCGCCAATCCAAAGTCGGGAGCGGTCTCACGCCAGCGGATTGTCACGGAACTCCGTGAAGCTCTGCTCACCGACGGCTACAGTGTGACTGTCTGCGAGAGCCTGGAAAGGGTCCAGCAACTGGCGGCAGAGCTGCACCGCGATGGGAAGCTAACGGGGGTGGTGTCGGCTGGTGGTGACGGCACGGCGGCAGCGTTGGCCAACCGTATCGCTCCCGATGTACCCCTGCTGGTATTTCCACTCGGTACCGAAAACTTATTAGCCAAACATTTTGGAATGACTCAGGACGTCGCCGCAGCCCGCAATCGCATTCGCCTCGGCAAGACCATTGCCATGGATGTCGGCTTAGCCAATGGCCAAGTATTTCTGGTGATGGCCAGTTGCGGATTTGATGCGGCGGTGGTCGAGACGATGCATCGCACTCGCAAAGGACACATCAACCGCTGGTCCTATGCGTGGCCCATTTTGCACTCGCTCCGCCACTATCGCTTTCCCATGCTGCGCATCGAACACAGCGACTCAGCGGCTCGAGACGCGACTGTCGTTCAATCGGCTGCCTGGTTGTTCGTCTTTAATCTGCCACGTTACGCGGCCAACCTTAAGTTTTGCCCGCAGGCCGATCCGCTCGACGGACAACTCGATGTCTGTACATTTAAGCGGCCTGGCGTAGTCCGCGGGTGCGGGTACCTCGCCAGCTTGTGGCTCGGCAAGCATCAGGGACTAAGCGGATTTTCGCATATGCTCTCGAATGAACTGACGATTCATTCTGCCAGCCCAGTTCGCGTCCCTTATCAACTGGACGGCGACCCCGGTGGCGTGCTTCCACTGACGATCAGCACTCAACCGGGACGATTGAAATTGTTCGTCTGATCCGCTAGAGCTTGGGAATCGGGCGTTTGGGAGGGGGTGGCTTGAGCATCCTCGCCTTGTCGTCTTGAGCGGCAGTCACGATGTTGTTATTCGCGGCCGGCTGATTATTCATGCGTGGTGGCGGATTCAAATCCGTGTACTCTTCGACCCACTTCCAGCCGATTGGGTTTTTCAGCTCGCGGCTGGCCAGCAAGCCCCAGGGAGTCCCTTTGTGTTGTTCGGCGACGTCAGCGAGCAACTTAGTGGCTTCGGCACCTTCCTTCTCCAACTTGCTGCCAACACTTACATCGGTGTCGGGTTTGAGTTGCCAAGTATTGTTTTTCGTATCTTGGAAGGCCATGCCACGTTTCGCTTTCGCCAACATTGCGTTGTAGCCCTCGGCGCGTACCTTGTGCGCGAGCACTGTACCCAGGGCCAAGTCAAAACCTGCAATCCAACGTGGTGACGATTCTTTATCGTGATGTTCTGTGCCGAGAGTGAGCACTTGGCTAAGTGCTGCCAATTGCGGCTCTAGACGGGCCGCTTGTTGCTGCGCTGCGGTCAACTCGTTAGCCAACGTGGCTTCATCTTTGCGCACGAATCGTGTCGTCGGGGCTTCCAGTGATCCGACGCGGGCCATTTGGGCCGCCTTCACCACGACTTGGCGAAGCGGGCTCTCCTGGACCTTCTTCATGTACTGATCCAGCGACTCGTAATCGGGTCGATACTTGACCATGATTTCCGGATCGAAAAAGTACTCCAGGTCAGCTGCAAAGGGATCAATCTCGTTGCGCGACACGCGGCGGTTAAACTGGCGATTGGGATGAACTGTAAAGTAGATGCCACCGGTCTCATAAGCCAAACGACTGAGCGCGTAAGGACCAAAGCCGGAATCGATGACTGGCTCTTCGAAATAATTTTCTTTGTAACCCAGTTTGACGCGTTCAGGCATTAACGACTCGGGCCCCTGGTCGACTTGTGCCCACTGAGGGCTCTGATCAAATTTGGGATCAGGATCCACGTACTTGACGTACGTTACATCCCGACCAA
This sequence comes from Pirellulales bacterium, assembly GCA_038215215.1. Taxonomy (GTDB): domain Bacteria; phylum Planctomycetota; class Planctomycetia; order Pirellulales; family Pirellulaceae; genus Aureliella. The sequence continues at coordinate 1,773 of JBBQRC010000336.1, read as the reverse complement.
AGGGAGCTGGCACACCGATGACGTAGACGGGAATTGCGTACTTACGGCACTCTTTGATCGTTGCATCCAAGCCCTCTGCATCGTCTCCCCGCTCGTCGGTCACGGCGATGAAAATAACATTCCGCCCACCGCGACTGGAGCGAAATGATTTATATTTTTCGACTGCCAAAAACAAAGAGTGAAACACTTTTTCGACACCCGTGACGTCCATCTGGATCGAATCGATCGCAGTCCGAATTTCGTCGATGTTGGCCGTGGGTTCTTTTGTCAGCAAACTCACCTGGTTTCCGAAGGCGATAACGCTCGTAAGCAACGGCTGTTGGGCATCTGGTTTGTCCGACTCCTCAGCTTGCTGCGCACGCAAGATTCCCAATTCCTCATAAATGCGATCAAAGCGATCGCGAATCTCTTGACGTCGCCGCTGCAAGCTGCCTGATTGGTCGAACAGCCATACCACTAGCGTGGGCCGATCCTCCATCGATTTCAGCAACTCGTAGGTAATGCGGTCCACTGCGCCGTCGGTTCCGGTGGTTCCCACGCCGGTCATGCCTTTCACGACCGTGTCACTACGCACCAGCCCGACCGCTTGCTGCAGTTGATTATTCAGCTCGAAAGTGGCATCGATTGCCGGAGGATCAAAGGAGGGTGCGGCAATTTGAGAAAGGTCTGCCAGTACCGGTGCCATGCTCAGCGCCATGCCGGCGTCCGAATTGCTGTTCGCGCCCACTTCGGTGGACGATTCATCTGATACCGCCACTTCTTCAATCAGCGTGAATTCTTCCTCCGCTTCCAGCGGCGTTGCTGCGCTCAGCGAAAGGTTGTTTGCAACGTGGTCGGCCACGACTGGGATCACAGCCAGACCAAGAATGACCACAATATGGAACATTAAACTGACAAGAAAGGCTTGCGTATCATTATCGAGCCACGAAGCGGACGGCGCCGTCAGATCTTCATCCGACAGTTCCTCCCCGTCGAGTTCATCGTCGATGAACTCTTGATCTTCGGTCACTTCGTCTTCCAAGCGTTTCAACATTCGTTTAGCCCCAATATTATCACGCCAACCGCCTGTTCTCAGCACCTGTTTCAGCGTTGCGCCAAAACGACCACGTCCCTGCAAGGCATCCAAACGCCAGTCGATAGGCAGCTCAAGCCGGATTCGTACATCTTATAGATTAGCAAATCGGTACCGGCAATGCGAGCTTTCGACCGTCTCTAAAAGCCACTATCGGCTCTATTCCCCCCGCAAAGCGGCAGCCCGAGCCCATTATGCCTGATGCAGGATCGGACATAGTGAAAGCGTTTTTGCCTTGGAAATGTATCCATCAAGCCATAGTAATCCGCCGGACCACCAAAACGATAAATCAGAAAGCTGCGTAGTCGTTCCTCGGCACCCTTCAAATCTTCAACCGGATACCTGGCGCCCAAAACAGTGTCTGTTGGAATCCGCCGGTAGAACTCCGCTGCCAATTTGGCAAATCCAGCGTCACCAATGCGCAGATAAACTTCGTGTTCTTGGAGCGGCATTGGGCGACTCGTCGATTCAAAAATGGGATGCAGATCGCGCAGTCACTGCGAATTTAACTCGCGCGTAACCGTAGAAACGCGACCGGTAGCCGGTTCGTGAATGTTCTCGCGGGGAGGGACCAGCCGTTTGGGGAATCAATCACATTCGGCCCAGTTGCGTCCCGCTTTGACATCCACTTTTAAAGGTACGGATAACTCGGCGACAGCCGTCATCTCTTGGCGAACCATCGTTTCGAGCGCCGCGCAATC
>JBBQRC010000335.1:0-6167 GCA_038215215.1 Pirellulales bacterium | reverse complement strand
TGAGGAGAAGGTGCTGTCATCGAAGCTTGTCGCCCCACTGTCGATTTGAACAACTCAGGTCATAAGCTAGGGGAAAAAAATAAGCTGAGCGCGGAATTCGCTCAGCTAAGAAAGGAACTGCAAGAGGGTAACCTGTTTCCTAGGGTCCTATCCAGCCATGCGCCGCACTTCTTCTTCGTCCATTTCGATTTCTTCTGCCGTTGGACGATAGCGGTACTGCATCAAGTACGCATCTTCGGTCGTGTCTTCATAGAAATCACGCAGCACAGAAATCGCTTTGAAACCTAAAATCTTGAAGAACAGCTGAGCTTCGAGATTGGTTTCGCGGACTTCCAGCATGATTCGATTGCGACGCTCCACGGACAATTTGCCAGCAAGTTTTTCCATCATCGCGGCGCCAACGCCGGAGCGACGGGCATCGGGATTCACGGCGAAGTTGAGCAGATGCAAACGATTTTTGTGGAGTTCATAGATCATGAAACCGACAACTTGGTCATCACATTCGGCTACCATGCCGATGCAATTCCGTTGCCTTAAGCAGCGAATGAATTCCTCTTCGCACCAGGGGAATTCAAAGCTTGCATTTTCGATCGTCAAAACGGCTGGCATATCTCGGCGTATCATCCAACGAATATGCACACAGGATTTTCTGCTTTCCGCCGCGGGCATGTATGGCTCCCTCCGCACTAACTCGGTTGTTGTTGGTCAGCCTGACGCAATTTGTTCGTCACACTCACCGCTCGAAGTCTATTTTGTCTCAGCTCCCAAGTTCCAACTTAGGATTTGCTTTCCATCGCCCAGCAACGACTGTCCATTCATTGGTCGACCGTTGTGTGTGGGAGCGTAGCGTAACAGATCACTTTGTACCGGCCAATATGGAAAAGATCCAGTTTGCGTCAATTCTGTGAGTCGCGCAGCAGCCTTGACAAATTCGCACTCTGTCTCCGTCCATGCTCAACGAAAATTCATACTGGCCTCGACCGCCATGACGTCGCAGCGCTCGTTTTCGACATGCCCGCTGTGGCCTCGCACATGATTATAAGTGATTTTGTGGAGTGCGATTAGCTTGTCTAATTCCTGCCAATGCTCGACGTTTTTCACTGGCTTCTTCTTGCCCCCCTCCAGGCGCATCCAGCCTTTGGATTTCCAACCCGCCATCCATGTCGTCAAGCCTTGAAGCACGTATTGGCTATCGGAGTACAGTTGCACGCTACAGCTTTTCTTTAGAGCCTTGAGACCTTCGATGACCGCTTGCAATTCCATGCGATTGTTCGTGGAGTCGCGTTCGCCACCTGAGCCGGTGAGTTCTTTGCCGGTCTTGCAGTCGCGGAGAATGAAGGCCCAGCCGCCAGGGCCAGGATTTCGGCTGCACGCCCCATCGGTATACAACTGGACCTCGCGCAGCGTTTTTTTCGGTTCTATCATCGCATCGGTGGCGGTTGGATCGGTCGCGTCGGCGGTCATCGATCAAGTCCTATGGTTTGGCGAATTGCAACGCTTGATTGAGATCGGTGATCAGATCCTCGGGATCCTCTAGCCCCACTGACAAGCGGATCAAACTATCGCTAATGCCCGCCGTGGCGCGGGCGGCGGCATCGTAGCTAGCATGGGACATGGTGGCCGGTTGCTCGATCAACGATTCCGCGGCCCCTAGACTAACCGCCAAGGCGAATAGCTTAGTCGATTTCACAATGCGGCGGGTGGTTTCAAAATCACAGCGTGCCTCAAACGTGATCATGGCGCCAAAACCGCCATCGAGTAATTGCGCTGCCCGCGCGTGATCGGGGTGTGATGCCAGACCAGGATATAAAACTCGCGTCACTGAAGGGTGCGACTCAAGGTAGGTGGCAATTTCTAGCGCGGTACGACTTTGCTCACGGACGCGCAGATCCAAGGTCTTGAGGCCTCGTCCGAGCAAAAAAGAATCAAACGGAGAAAGCACCGCGCCGGTTGCATTTTGGATAAAGTAAAGCCGCTGTAACAGTTCTGGTGCGCGGACCGCCAGCACGCCGGCCAGGCAATCGCTGTGTCCAGCCAGGTATTTGGTGGCTGAGTGCATGACGATATCCACCCCCAATTCCAGCGGCCGCAATAAAGCGGGAGTGGCGAATGTGTTGTCGACCGCGACCAGAAGCGAGCGTTCATGTGCCAGTGAGATAATGGCGGGCAGATCGGGCACTGTTAAGCGTGGATTACCAATACTCTCTAGCCAAATCATGCGGGTATTGGGACGGATGGTGGCCGCCAACGCATCGACATCTTGTAAATTGGCAAGGCTGACTTCAATCCCAGCGTGGTTGCAGATTTTGTGGAACAGTCGGTAGCTGCCGCCATAGATGTCTTGCCCTCCAACGATGTGTTCACCGCTTTTGAGTAGCATCGTGGCGCAGTGGGTGGCTGCCATGCCGGAAGCGAAGGCGAGTGCGCCACAACCCCCTTCGAGCGACGCGAGTGTTTCCTGCACGGCGGAGCGCGTGGGATTGCCGCTGCGCGAATAATCGAATTTGCCCCACTCACCTGCACCGGGTTGGACAAAGGTCGTGGCGGGATGAATCGGAGGTACTACGGCGCCGGTTTGAGGATCGGGCGCGTTGCCCACATGAATCGCGCGAGTTCGGAATTTCATGGTCTTAGTCTTTATTGCAGAGCCTGCCGCAAATCGTCGATGAGATCCTCGGTATTTTCGATCCCGCAGGCCATACGAATCATGTTGTCGGGAATGCCAAACTTGAGACGGTTCTCAGGTGTTTGATTGAAGTAACTCATGACCAGCGGTTGTTCAATAAGCGATTCGACGCCACCTAGACTTGGTCCGATGCGAGGAATTTTTACACGATCGATGATATCTGCGGTCTGTCGCCAATCTGCGTCACGCACCAGGAAGGTCACCAAACCACCGTAACCCCGCATGGTGCGCCGCGCCACTTCGTGCGATGGATGGCTAATTAAACCCGGATAATAAACGCGTTCAACACGAGGGTGGCTTTCAAGAAACTCGGCAATGCCTTGACCGTTCTGGTTGTGGCGTTGCATGCGGAGCTCAAAGGTTTTTAGGCCGCGTTGCAGCAAGTACAAGTTGTGCGGCGAGTTGATTCCCCCCATGATGCCACGCAACGTGCGAATTGCTTCGAGTTTTTCTGTAGCACCGGTAATCGAACCTGCGAGCAAATCATTATGGCCCCCAAGGTATTTAGTGGCCGAATGGAGTACATAATCGACACCAAAGTCGAGTGGTCGCAGGTTGAACGGAGTCGCCAGCGTCGCATCAATCAGGGTCTCAACTTGATGCTCTTTGCCCAGAGACACGAACTGTTCGAGGTCGATGCAGGTGAGATGGGGATTCGTAGGTGATTCGCTCACTAACAGCTTGGTGCGTTCATTAATGGCCCCCCGCATGGCCGCAAAATCGCCCGTCGGAACCTGATGCGTAATGACTCCGAAGCGGGCCAAGTGCTTGTAGCAAAACTCGCGGCTGCGATGATAGCATTGATCAAAAAAGACAATCTCGTCACCCATGTTGAGCTTAGCCATCAGTAAGCCAACGATAGCCGCCATGCCACTTGAGAAAACGATGGCCTCTTCGCCGCCATCTAGAGCGGCGAGTTTGGCTTCGACCACTTTTTCATTGGGATTCCCATATCTGCCGTATTCCTCACGTGGCAGCTTTTGCTCAATGAAGTCGATGATCGACTGCGTGTCTGCAAACGTATAAGTGGAACTACAAACGATCGAATCGGTAACAGCATCGGATGGCTTGTTGCGAGACTCACCCGCATGCACGCTGAGCGTCGATGCCCCGAGACGCTGTGTGGGGGCTGCAGAGTCGTTGGCGGTAGCGGAATTAGACGCTCTGGAGGAGCCGTTGCTGGACGTGTGGGTGGACATAGTGAGCTTGGCTTGATTAATTTGGGGGGATACAACAAACGAGTTGGTCAAAAAATCAGGCGGCCGCGCATAAAAAAAAGCCGCGATCCGTCGTAACTGCGGATTGCGGCTTGGTGCTGTATTCAAGCTAACCGAGTGGAGCTCTGGTGAAAACAAAGTCGATTTGTGTTGGCGGGAATCAGTTCCGCTAACGGGACAGTTTTCGAAGCAATCTCGGTGGCACTTTAGCAGTTTGGCTGCAAGCGGCCGCAAATCCCGAAGGTTGGTATCATTTTAGTCGCGATGCGCTTGGCGTGCAATCGTGGTGTGCTATTCGATTTGCTGTGCTGTGCAGGCCTATTCGATTTGCTTTGCTGTGCTACGCGACCTGTCACGCGACTGGAGCGTCTTGCCAGGGAAGCTCAAGGGATTGCGGCAATTCATGTCGCTTGGCCTGAAGCAACGCGAGCCACTCCGCCATGCCTTGACCGGTTTTCGCAGAAGTCTCAATAACTCGCATGCCCGGTCGCACTGCCTGAATGTTTTCCAGAGCATGCTGGCGATCGAATTCGCACGCTATTGCCAAGTCCATTTTGGTCAGTAGCGCGAGGTCGCAGGTGTTGAACAGTCCGGGGTATTTGAGCGGCTTGTCCTCACCCTCAGTCACAGATAACAGGGCAACTCGCAGCGATTCCCCCAAATCCCAACTGGTGGGGCACACCAGATTCCCGACGTTTTCGATGAATAAGTATTCAAAATCGGCAAGGCTCCAGCCCTCCAGCTTGTGTTCGATCATGTCAGCCTCTAAGTGACAGCAACCGTGCGTCATGATTTGTCGCACCGGCGCACCACTTTGTGACAATCGCCGCGCATCGTTATCTGTTTCCAAATCGCCCACAATGGCCGCGACAGAAATTCCGCTGGTCACCAGTTGAGTCAAAGTGGATTGCAGCCAGGCTGTTTTGCCACTGCCGGGGCTGGAGACCAAATTGGTTGCGAGCACGCGCGCTGCGACGAAACGGCGGCGCAAGTCGCGGGCCAATTCATCGTTCTTTTTCAGGATCCGCGTCCGTACTTCCAAAATTCTGGGTTCAAGCATGGGGCACTTCCTCCACCGACGCAATATTCGGGACTAACGCTTCCGCGTCCATGACTTCGATACTTTCCAAATCCAATTCGCGGCCTTGCCGAATATCCGTGGCCGGGCTGCCGCAGATTGGGCACTCAAAATTCTGGATGCCAGGCAGTGCGACGCTCTGCCCGCAGGGCTCGCAGTAAACTACGACGGGCCGCACTTTCACATTCAGCGTGGCACCCGCCAGCGGCGTGCCCTGCGTCAACAAGTCGAATCCGAAGCGTAACGGATCTGCCTGGAGGCACGACAAGGCGCCGATCTGCACCGTGACCGCTACCACTCTTTTGGCACCGGCGGCGCGCATGTGTTCCAGGGCAAGTTCCACCAGACGTTGGGCAATCGACAATTCATGCATGCTCGTGAGCTTTGTCTGGCTCGTGCAACGCCAGCGTTTAATTTTCAGGTTATGGGCGGCATGGGATCAGACACCAGAATCCGGAACGGCCCTGAGGCTGCTTGGCATTTTCAGTCTGACCTCTGTTCGCTGACGGACTTCATAGTACCAGTCGGCGAAAGGCTTGTCTTACCGCAGTCGCCCGTCCGAGTTGGTTTTGGTCAGCCGCGGGGTGCACAAGTAAGCTTGCCTATCCTGGACCGTCTTCCGCTCTGGGAATAACATGTAGGGCTTGTTATTCCGACAACTTTCTCTTTCATTCGGCTCGAAAGAGGTAGGGCGACCCTGTTAGTGGTTGAAAATGCGCCCTTAGCGTTCGAGTCAGACATTGGTTGCGCGTGTGGATCGAGTAAATAGCGAGGACGATGATGATCTGGAAGCCGATCTCGCTCAGGTTTTAGGCTACCTGAATTTCTCATCTGGAAAATCGGACCCCAAAACGTTGCAGGCGATGAATCGCATTTATGCGTGCGCGCTAACTGGCAGCCCCTATGCGGGCATGCCGGCATGGCTGCGAATGCAGCAGTGGTTGCAAGATGCTTTGGCTCGGCTGTCCACTTCGAATTCAACCTTTCAGGAGGCTGATCAGGTCACTGCGGTTATCGAATTAATGTGGTTGTATCTGCTTCCGAGCTACTTGGATTTCCATCGCGATTTACTTTTCCATCAAGAGCCGGAGGGTATTTTCAACGGTTTCTTTCTGGGACGGGCGTTCGAAGCGGTCCTACAGCAGGGAGGTCCCTGGACGGAAGTGGATCGCATCACGGAAGGGGC
>JBBQRC010000334.1:0-6211 GCA_038215215.1 Pirellulales bacterium | reverse complement strand
GTCCTTCCCGGATCAACGGTGCCAGCGGCAGAATCGCACTGGTGGGGTAACAGCCCGGATTGGCAATCAACTTGGCGGCCCGAATCTGATCGGCAAACAATTCGGGAAGGCCATAAGGTGTCGTCCCTAACCGCCCTGGGTCGGTGTGGGCCTCTCCATACCACTGCTTGTACAGTTCTGGCGTGCTCAGCCGATAATCGGCGCTCAGGTCGATCACTCGACAACTGCGTTCCAAGATGCGGGACACAATGGGCGCAGAAGCTCCATGCGGCAAGCAACAGAAGGCGACGTCGCAACGTTCGGCGATCTGCTCTGGCGTGAGATCTTCCACCGTCAGATTTAGCCGTTCGGCGAGCTGCGGATGCATATCGGAAATGGAACTGCCGTCGGCCTGCCGACTGGTCGCGGCCACAATCTGCGCTGCGGGATGCCGCAATAACAACTTGATCGCTTCGATAGCCGTGTACCCCGAGCAACCAACTATCGCAGCTTTAATCATGGTTCGATGCCAATCAGTGGGCGGTAGAGGAAACTTGCAGCGTACAAGTGTATCACTGCACAGCAGGTACATTACTGCACATGAGGGTGGTCAGTATCCGAAGCTTTCCACATCCTGCTCCGGTGCAGGTTGATAACCCTGCGGTTCCATGGAACACGAGGCGCGACCTTGACTGAGTGACCGAATTGCAGATGAATAACCAAACAATTCTTTGAGCGGCGCAAAAGCAGTGATCGCCGTCATGATACCACGCGATTCAGTGCTTTCGATGATCGCCCGTCGTTGTTGCAAATCGCCCACGATTTCTCCCAGATAATCATCCGGAGTGGTGATCTCCATCCGCATGATTGGCTCGAGCAACGTGGGTCCACCCGCTTTTAAGGCCTCGTCGAACGCATCGTTGGCGGCAATACGAAACGCCACTTCGTCCGATCCGATTTCGCGCATCTCGCCACCTAACAAGCTGATTCGAATGCCCGTTAAGGGGAAGCTACCGATCAGCCCACCTCCCTGAGCGCGTCCGCGGAATTCTTCGAGCGCAGCCCCCTTCATTTCGTCCGGCAGCGCTCCCTCACCAAAACATTTGTCAAGCACAATCACGTTGGCTGAGCGGTCTTCGAGCGGTTCGAAGATCGCTTTGACGCGGGCAAACATTTGCGTCGCACCAATCTGTCGATTGCACTGGCCGGTCACCTCTGTCTTGGAACCAATCGTCTCGCGATAGTTGACCCGCGGCTTATAGAATTTGACGTTCAAGTTGAAATCGCGAGTCAAGCGATGCTTGATCACATCCAAATGCAATTCGCCCATGCCACTAATCAAAGTCTGACCTGATTCTTCGTTCTCCACAGCTTTAAAAGTGGGATCCTGCCGCTTGAGCATATCCAGCACCTCGGATAGTTTTTTGCGCTCGGTCGCATTCTCGGGTTCAATCGCCATCGACAACACGGTCTGTGCGAACTGAATACTCGGCAGTTCAATCATTTCACGCGTGTCGCAGAGCGTGTCACCGGTGATCGAAAGCCGCGGTCCAATGGCGCACGCAATATCACCACACTGCAATTCTTGCACCTGCCCCTGACGCTCTTTTTTGGTGGCATGAATTTGCCATAGCTGGGCAATGTTTTCTTTCCTGTCGCGATTCGGATTGTAGACCCTCGAGTTCGCTTCCAGCGTGCCGGAGTACACGCGAATCCAGAACAGATCACCGGTCTTGGCGGGCAAAATCTTGAACACCAATGCGCAAAACGGTTCTGCGGCAGAGGGCATGCGCTCAAGCTGTTTTTCCCTTTTTTTCGGATCAACACCCGTCACCGCCGGGCGATCCAAGGGGCTGGGCAAGTAATGGCCCACGGCATCGAGCAGCGGTTGAACGCCCATCCCATGCAACGCCGAACCACACAGCACAGGCTGAATCTTGAGACTGGTACAACCGTCGCGTAACGCCTTACGAATCAGTTCATCCGGAATCGGTTTTTCTTCGAGTGCCAATTCGGCGAGCTCGTTGCTGAAACCGTATAGGGCCTCCAGCATCACATCACGCCAGCCCTGAGCATCCTCGCGCAGACTCTCCGGAATCTCTTCCTTGATCGTTTGCTTGCCATCATCTTGGCTAGAAAAGCGAATGAACTGCATGTCGATCAGATCAATGACCCCCGAAAATGGATCCGGCGTGTGCGTAGGTCCCATACCGACAGGAATCTGAATGGCGACCGGCGTGGCATCCAAGCGTGGGGCGATTTCATCCAGCACTCGATAAAAATCCGCCCCTTCGCGATCCAACTTGTTGATAAAGACGATGCGCGGTACTTGGTACTTGTTGGCTTGACGCCACACCGTCTCGCTTTGCGCTTCAACCCCTTCACGTGCACTGAAGACAACCACGGCGCCGTCGAGCACTCGCAAACAGCGTTCAACTTCGGCCGTAAAGTCCACGTGCCCCGGCGTGTCGAGCAAGTTGATAATGTGCTTGCCCCATTTGAACGTCACGCAGGCCGCATAAATCGTAATTCCTCGCTCCTGCTCCTCCGGATCGTCGTCGGTTTCCGTGGTCCCCTCGTCGACACCGCCAGCCCGGTGCTTGGCACCACTCACATACAGCATCCGTTCAGTCACCGTAGTCTTGCCCGCATCAATATGAGCGATGATGCCAATGTTTCTAAGTGCTTCAAGTGACCGGGCCATGTCGGAAGCCTTGCCGGGAGTGTAAATGTTCGAATCGAGAAGGTCGACGCGTTTAGATTTTCTTCAGCACAAAATAAAAAGAGCCACGAAGTTCACGGGTGTGCACATCGCGGCTCTCGAATTATCACTAACGAAGGAACTACCAAGCGAAGTGAGCAAATGCCTTGTTCGCATCGGCCATGCGATGCGTATTTTCGCGCCGAGACATGGCAGTACCTTCCTTGCGGAACGCCGCCAGCAACTCTTCGGCGAGCTTCTGATGAGTGGCTCGACCCTTCTTCTCGCGAACGGCTTGCAGAATCCAACGGATGGCCAACGACTGCTGGCGGTTGCGATTGACCTGCATCGGCACCTGATACGATGCTCCACCCACGCGCTTCGAACGCACTTCGATGTACGGCTTTACGTTCTCAACGGCTGCTTCGAACACTTCGATGGCTGGACGATCCTTGATCTTCTCTTGGATCTCGTCCAGTGCACTGTAGAAAACGTGCTGAGCGGTGCTCTTCTTGCCATCGTACATCAGGCAGTTGATAAACTTGCCGGCCAAGAGCGATTGAAACTTTGCGTCGGGTCGCAACATGAAGCGACTGGCAGTGATCTTACCCATGAGTCGTTAATTTCCAGTTACCGTGAATTAGTTTAAATGAATTAGGATTTTTTCGCACCATAACGGCTGCGAGCTTGCTTGCGACCATTGACGCCCAACGTATCGCGAGCTCCACGGACAACTTGATAGCGCACACCAGGCAAATCGCGCACCCGACCGCCGCGAATCAGCACGATCGAGTGTTCCTGGAGGTTATGCCCTTCACCGGGAATATAAACGGTGACTTCCTTGCCATTGGACAAACGCACGCGCGTAATCTTCCGCAACGCCGAGTTAGGCTTCTTCGGCGTCATGGTGCGAACCTGCAAGCACACACCCTGCTTCTGCGGGCACTTATCGAGCACCACGGATTTAGTCGTCTTCCGCTGGACGACCCGGTTCTTGCGAACTAACTGATTAATGGTTGGCATCTAATTGGCGTTCTACTTAAATCTATGTGACTTGGCTAAATCTATGTGACTGACTGAACTTAACCTGTGTGACTGACTGAACTTAACCTGTGTGACTGGGCTGTAATACTACTACCTAAAATACCAGAGGTGGGACTCGAACCCACACACCCTTGCGGGCACTGGATTTTGAATCCAGCGCGTCTGCCATTCCGCCACTCTGGCTAGAGATACAGAACCTACCGGCTGCGCACCGATTCGGACCCAAAAATGTACCCGAAAACCCTTCATTCTTGCAAGGCCCGATTGAACTTTGTTCAGCTCGAATTCTCGTTTAGTTGGCCAATGTCGAGCCGAAACGTCCTCGCGAGCAGCCAGTTAGCCCGATCAAGCCGCGTTTCGGAGTCTTACGCTAGGCTCTCCAAGGCACCTTCCAGCTTCGCTTTTGGTGGTACGCCCATAAATCGTTCGGCTACTTCCCCATTTTTGAAAAGCATGAGTGTGGGAATACTCTGGATACCAAACTGATTGGTAATGTTCGGATTGTCATCAATATTCAACTTCCCGACCTTGACCTTGCCAGAGTACTGCTCGGCTAATTGGTCGATCAAGGGAGCAATTTGACGGCAAGGTCCACACCAAGGTGCCCAAAAATCCACCAATACCCCACCCGTGGAACTGAGTACTTCGTTTTGAAAGTTATCGTCGGTAAATTCAACCGTATGTTGTCCCACGTTGAGGCTCCTGAAGGCATCTGTGTCTTAAAGAATCGGTCTAAACCATCAGTTTAAACCAGTAAATGGTCAGCCGAGGACTACTTATGCCCTCGCGTAGCCGGTGGCTTCTAATGGCAGATTCTAGAGGTGACCGGGCGGCTGTCAATTCAGGCAGTTCGGTGACCCTCTACCCCCCGAGACCTACCACACTACTTTCGCAGGTCATTGAGAATCTCTTCTAGGGCCTCCAACACCAGCGCCACGTTTTGCAGGGAACTACTCGATCCCATCAACCCGAAGCGCCACGCCTTGCCTTTGAAAGGTCCCAAACCAGCTCCAATTTCGATGTTGTAGTCGTAAAGCAAACGCTTGCGGACGGCTGCATCGTCCACGCCCGCTGGGATGTGCACTGCGTTAAGCGTGGTCAACGAGTGCTCCGGGATATAGTTCAGGCCCAAGCTCTCCAGCCCGCGGCGCAGCAACTGGTGATTTTTTTCATGTCGGGCAATGCGCTGCGACAACCCCTCTTCCAGCACCATCTGCAGGGCTTCGCGGAGCGCGTACGTCATGTTGATGGGAGCCGTGTGGTGATAGACGCGATCGCTACTCCAGTAGTTCTTCAACATCGTGATATCGAGGTACCAACTGGTCACTTTGGTTTTTCGGTTCATGACCACATCGACCGCTCGCGGCGAAAACGTGACGGGGGACAGCCCTGGCGGACAGCTCAGACACTTTTGCGTGCCACTGTAACAAGCGTCAATTCCCCACCGATCCACCGGTACGTCGATACCCCCCAAACTCGTCACCGCATCGACAACGAACAGCGCACCATGCTCCTTGACCAGTTGGGCGATCTCCTCCAGTGGCTGGTGCTCGCCGGTGCTCGTTTCAGCATGCACGATGCCAAAGGCTTTTGTCTGTGGATGCTCGGTTAGAGCGGCCCGCACGTGCTCGGGGTCGATGCCCCGCCCCCAAGCCGCTTCAATCGCGTGAACTTTGGCCCCGTAACGTTCGGCCACATCTTTCATCCGGCCACCAAACACGCCGTTGACACACACGATCATTTCGTCGCCGGGTTCAATCAAATTGCAGACGCAAGCTTCCATCCCGGCGCTGCCAGTCCCGGAAATGGCCATGGTCATTTCATTGTTCGTTTGAAATACCTGACGCAGCATCTGCCGCGTTTCATCCATGATTTTCAAGTATTCCGGATCTAAATGGCCTAAAGTCGGCGCAGCCAAGGCGCGTAGCACCCGCGAGGAAACATCGCTTGGCCCTGGCCCCATAAGTACGCGTTCAGTCGGATTTAGCGGGCCAATTAGGGCTGTCATCAGAATACTACTCAAAGTGGATAGGTGGATTTGGATGTTCTTGATAGCCTGCCGCAAACAGACGGGCGACGCGCTACAGGCTGCTGTAAAAGGGCCGCCCATCGCCCAAACCGTCTAATCGTCGGGCGAAGGCGATATTATTCGCATGAAATTAGCTGGCGGTCTGCAATCATATCAAAAAACAGCCGCGCGACAGTGGCCGCCGGATGAGTTTGACTGCACCCGCACCGGCCACCCACTTTACTCCGCGGCGGGCAAATCATGTGCTTTGCTAGCAGCGTAAAGATAGGGGTTGAGCGACGGATCGTTATACATTTTCATCTGCCGATAGGTCTTGTGGCGCTTCTTACTAGACAGGATATCGGCCATCAATTCACTTAGCGAGATGCTTAGGTCCTCTTTCTGGGATTGGCAAAGGGCGATGCGAGTAGCCATGCGCTCCAGGTGTGCAGCATCGACATCATCGCGCTGAAGCTGCT
>JBBQRC010000333.1:0-6227 GCA_038215215.1 Pirellulales bacterium | reverse complement strand
AGCAGATGGGGCGCGAGTTCCTTTGCTTCACGCAGCTTTTCCAAAGCGACAGGATTAAATGCCTGGCCTCCAAACCCGGCGTCAACGCTCATAATCAACAACAAGTCACAATCTGGCAAATAGCCCTCGACTGCTTGTAGCGGAGTGGCTGGATTCAAGGCTATACCAGCCAACACCCCCTCAGCGCGAATGGATGCTAATACCGGGCCAACTTCGCTGTCAATTTCAGCGTGTACTGTCAAACAATCCGCACCAGCATCCACAAACCGACGGATGTATCTGGCGGGCTCCGAAATCATTAGATGAACGTCCAGCGGCAATTTTGTCAACTTACGAACGGCTGCCACAATGGGCATCCCATAAGTCAAGTTTGGGACAAAATGACCATCCATCACGTCCAAATGCAAGGCTTTCACTCCGGCCTGCTCCAAGAGTTCAATTTCGCGACCCAAATTGCCAAAGTCACACTGCAATAGGCTGGGGAGCACTACGGAAGTTTCACTCTGAAGAGAACGCATTGAATTGGTCGGAAGCGATTGCATGTGCTTATCTTCATCGCGGTCGCCAGAAATGCAATAGCCAGACAGGCCACTCCGCGGCTATCTGCCTGCGAACGCCCCTCAAAGGCAGAATACTTGACTAAGCAACCCTCTAAAGATAGGCTTTGATCCCTTAAGAAACCTCCGAGCTGGTGAAAAAATTGACAGGCAGCTCGCGATTCCCCGCGAAATCCGAGTGACGCGGTCGCGGGCTACGACTCATGACACCGCGGCTGCATTGATAATGTCGCTTCTGCAAACGATTCCATTGTAATGCAACTTATAGTGGATTGTTTAACCCACGAGATTGTTAGGTTTCCAACTTGCTTAAATGCAAGCAAAAGATTTGTTTTCTAACTCATATGGAAAATGCACCAGAAGATAAAGAAACCAGCACGTTCTTGAGGGCTGTCAGAGGGCTGCCAAGCGGCAAACGTCGGCCACGGACAAGGCCGCATGTTCAGGCGGCGCGAGTCCGACGCTGCACCCCCGCGGTGTGTCCAGCAGCCACTTTGTGGACAGCCCGACGACGGGCAGATATGTTGAGCGACTTCGCGGCGTCGACGCTACGTACGCGGCGCGACACCATCGCGCATGATTCCGAACAGCCTCCGTGTTGCTTGAGCGTGACACCTTAGTCCCTTTTAGCCCCCACAAGAAAGTATCGGCTCACATGAAATGGACGCAAAGTACGGTTGAACGCAAAGTCGTTTGGGGTCCTGGCCTATTCACCTTGAAGATCCGTTGCCCTGGAGTTCAACACTTTGAACCGGGTCAATTCCTGCAACTGGGACTGGAGATCAATGGTGAGCATGTGCATCGCCCTTACAGTGTGGCGTCCCCAGCAGGCGAGTCGCTTGAATTCTTCATCGTCGTCGTGGAAGACGGCAAGCTCACACCCAACCTGTGGATGCTGCACCCTGGTGACAAGATCGACGTCAGCGAGAAAGCAGCTGGCAGTTTCACTTTGAGCCACAGCCCTGATGCTAGCGTGCTGTGGTTGTTGGCGACTGGTACTGGAATCGCGCCCTACATCGCCATGCTGCGGACGGCGGAACCTTGGCAACGATATAAACGCGTCGTCTTCGTGCATGGAGTACGCAAAGCATGCGACCTGGCGTATCAGAACGAATTGAATGACTACGCAGCACGATATGGCAACCGCTTTCGGTATGTGCCGGTGATTTCACGTGAGGAGAAGCCAGATGCACTTTTTGGTCGCATCACCGCGTGCATCGGCAACGGCTCACTCGAAAACATCGCCGACCAACCCATCACACTCGATGCTTGCGTCATGATGTGCGGAAACCCTGATATGCTTAACGAAACCGAGCAATTATTGAACTCCAGGGGACTTTCCAAGCACCGCGCCAAATCACCGGGACAGATCGTTGTCGAGCGGTATTGGTAGCGACAAAACGCTTTCGGAAGCGACAAAGTAGAAGCCGCTCACTTTTGGGAATTAGAAATCGATGATGCTGCAAGAGCCAGCTCCCAGCCAATATGACCTGCAATTCAATTTCTTAGGCTTCGCGACGCGAGTCACGTGGGGCTTCTGGGTCGCCGCGATTGTGCTGGGTTGGAGTTGGTGCACTAGCTTAGACGACATGTTTGCGATGAGCGGCCTGGATAGCCCCAGCGCGCCGATCCTACTGTTGATTTGGAGCGGCGCTGTGTTCCTCTCGATCTTGATCCACGAGCTAGGGCACGCGCTGGCGATGAGCTACTTTGGCATCCGCAGTCGCATCGTGCTTTATCATTTCGGGGGCCTGGCGATTCCCGATTCGTTTGGTGCCTGGGATGGGGCGCGACGCGGACAACTCCATCCCCGCGACGCACTGATCATCGCGGCTGCTGGTCCGCTCGCGCAGTTACTGTTGGCCGCGCTGGTGTACGCCGCAGGAAGAGCAATGGGCATGAACATGGAACTCGACTATTATCTCGAGCTCTACTTGGGCCTACCTCAACCCGCAGCCGCGGCTCCAAGTTCCGCCGCCGCCTTCGCTATGTTCAATGCAGTCGTCACACCCAGCGTGTGGTGGGCATTACTCAACCTGTTGCCGATCTTGCCACTCGATGGCGGCAACATCCTGCACAACGCGCTGCAACTCGGACAAGTGCGCGACGCGCAGCGTAAGGCACACATCATCTCTATCGGTATGGCCGCACTGGTGGGCATCTATTCGATTCAGACAGGTGACGGCATGTTCGGGATGTTCTGCCTCATGTTTGCCGTCAGCAATTGGCAGCAACTGCAGATGTTATCCGGCCGCTTTTGACAGCGAACAGGTTCGTTTTGCAGTACAAAAAGAGCTCCTTTCGCAGTCGAAAACTCTTTTTGTGGAAAAAATGTCAGGTTTATGTGTAAAATGTGTAAAAAAGATATTGCAGCAAGCGAAAACTTTTGTACAAATGTTCTTCAAGGACGTAGGTGATTGGTCTCTCAAGATTCATTAGGTGGTGGCCACCGCTGTGAGTCGCTAACGGGAGATCGATTTCTTGATTTCCGAGGAGGGATCTGGCGGCAACATGTGGCTGTTACCGTTGAAATGAACTATCCCTTCTCAAACTACCGTTTGTCGGAGGAATGAAACGTGGCAAAGAAGAAAGCTGCAACCAAGAAGGCTGCTCCAAAGAAGGCCGCTGGCAAGAAGAAGGCCGCAACCAAGAAAAAGGCTGCTCCTAAGAAGAAGGCAACCAAGAAGAAGTAATTTCTTCTTGATTGAGCTGGCCCTTCGCTACTCGGATCTTGCCAAGTGGCGAACCGCACACAAGCCGTTGCTGACAAAAGTTAGCAGCGGTTTTTTCGTAGACTTTTCGCAGTATCGCCCAACCCCCTGCATCCCACCCCCCCCCCCGCAACTCAATCTTTGAAACCCGCAGCGCAGATCGCGCCCCCTCCACAACCCACGGCGGAATACTTTCAACACTAGCCAGAATCTGTTGATTAAAACTCAGCGATTTAAAGCGAAACGTTTTTGCTAGCGTAGCGACAAATCCAGGACGGCGACCGCAAACCCCTAGGCGGCAATCGCTTACGAGAAGAGCCGCAACTGCTCTTTACCCTCTTTTGGGTGCCGCTTGGTGTTATGCAAAATTTCTTATCGACACATGGATCGCTAAATTCTGCAGTTGTTGAGACCATGTATCTCACAATGTGCACAGAGGCTGCAACGATTAATGGGTTGCGGCCCCGCTACGCTCGAACGCTACGCACCTGAAAGTTTATTACGTTTCTGCCGAGGCGAGCCATAAACGGGTGAACCATTCGCCCTTGCATTGCCGTCTTGGACTAGTAGCATATTGGGTCGCGCTGGCCCCAGCGGTCGCCCTCACCACAAATCGCTCCCACACATCCCACGGCAGGCTAAGTTCAAAATGAACAATCACGTTGGTTCTCCCGAAACCCTGTTTAAGAAGATCTGGGACAAGCATGTTGTGCTAGCGGAACCCAACAAGCAAACCATTTTGTATGTCGATTTGCAGCTCGTGCACGAAGTTACCAGTCCGCAAGCGTTTGAGGGTTTGCGGCTAGCAGGACGCAAAGTGCGTCAACCAGGGCGAACCATCGCCACTCCAGACCACAACGTGCCGACCAATAACCGCAACCTGCCGATTGCCGATCCCATTTCCAAGCAACAAGTCGATACGCTTCGCAATAACTGCAAAGAATTTGGGATCAAGCTCTACGATCTCAACGATATACATCAGGGGATTGTGCATATCATCGGTCCCGAGTTGGGCTATACGCAACCGGGGATGACGATCGTTTGCGGCGATAGTCACACCGCTACGCACGGCGCGTTTGGCGCTTTAGCATTTGGCATTGGTACCAGCGAAGTGGAGCATGTGTTGGCCACGCAAACGCTGTTGCAATATCAACCCAAGACGTACGAACTGAGGGTTGAAGGAAAATTGGCGGAAGGGGTGACGGCCAAGGATTTGATTTTGTACCTGATTGGCAAGATGACCATGCATGGGGGGACGGGTTACGTCTTAGAGTACACCGGCTCGGTGGTGCGAAGCCTGACGATGGAAGAGCGGATGACAGTCTGCAACATGTCGATTGAAGCAGGGGCTCGTGCTGGCATGATCGCGCCCGACCAAACCACCTTCAACTACTTGCGCGGCCGGCCATTTGCGCCGCCAGATTTTGAGGCGGCTGTTGAGCGCTGGAAAAGTCTGAGGAGTGATCCCGGCGCGTCGTATGACAAGGTCGACATTTACGATGGTAATGACATTGAACCGCAAGTGACGTGGGGTACCAATCCGGGCCAAGTGTGTTCGATTTGCACCAAGGTCCCCAACCCCAGCGACAGTGGCGACGAGACGGAACAAAAGTCGACGGCGGCGGCCCTCGAGTATATGGGCTTGAAGGCTGGCACGCCGATGACCGAAGTCTCTATTGATCGCGTGTTTATCGGATCCTGCACCAACGCGCGGATCGAAGATTTGCGCGCGGCTGCGAAGGTCGTCAAAGGCTACCGCGTGAGTTCACATGTCGATGCAATGGTGGTTCCGGGAAGCGGTCAAGTCAAGCGTCAGGCTGAGCAGGAAGGGCTCGACGCGATCTTTCGCGAAGCGGGTTTTGACTGGCGCGAGGCAGGCTGCAGCATGTGCTTGGCGATGAATCCAGATCGCCTAGAGCCGGGTGAACGCTGTGCATCCACCAGCAATCGGAATTTCGAAGGTCGCCAGGGTAAAGGGGGCCGCACCCATCTGGTTTCGCCCGCCATGGCCGCAGCCGCCGCCATTCAAGGACACTTTAATGACATTCGCCAATGGACTTACAAGGGCTAAATCGAGCCAACGCGACCCCACCCACGAATTCCCAACGCTTCCTTCTCGAACCCCAACCTGGAACCAAAGATGCAATCCTTTACTAAACAGCGTGGCATCGTCGGCTGTCTAGACCGCGCGAACGTCGATACGGACCAAATCATTCCCAAGCAATTTCTCAAGCGAATTGAACGCACCGGCTTTGGGCAGTATTTATTCTTCGACTGGAGGTTTCACGACGACGGCAGCGACAATCCGGAGTTTGAATTGAACCAGCCGGCAGCCAAAAAAGCATCTATTCTGCTGGCACGACGCAACTTTGGATGTGGCTCGAGTCGCGAGCACGCCGTCTGGGCACTCGACGACTACGGCTTTCGCGCCGAGCTCGCTCCGTCGTTCGCCGACATCTTCTTCAACAATTCGTTTAAGAACGGTTTGCTCCCCATTCCCCTGCCAGAGTCGGTGATTGAGGACCTGTTTATGCGTGCCAAGCAGCATGCGCCGTACGAACTCAACGTCGATTTAGAACGTTGTGTCATCGAAGACGCTTTTGGTCTTTCCATCCCGTTTGAAGTGCAGGAATTCCGTCGCCACTGCTTGCTGCACGGTCTGGACGATATTGCGCTGACGCTGGCTCGCGAAGACAAAATCACGCAATACGAACTAGCGCACGGCTTGTAGCCTGATGCCGTCTACAACTTTAGCGAGGGCCTATGCACCGTCGAGCGCTGACGATTTTGCTGACTTGTGAGCACGGCGGCCATCAAGTACCGCCCGCGTATCGCAAATTATTTGCTCCACATCGGGCCTTGCTGCAATCGCACCGCGGCTGGGACCCAGGAACTGTGCAACTTGGTGAGCGCTGGCACCGAGCGAGCGGTTGGGAACTACAGACGGCCACTGTCACGC
>JBBQRC010000332.1:0-6244 GCA_038215215.1 Pirellulales bacterium | reverse complement strand
TGTGTGACATAACCACTTTCCGCCACAGAACCTAGCGTGATCACAATAATTTCGGCGGAGAGGACAAAGTCGGTCCGGATAGCGCCACGAATTTTCTCCTTTTCGAAGGCGACCAGATCGACCTGTTCATCTACCATGGCTTGAACGCGCTGCTGCTGCCGCTCGTGGTCCTGTTCGTCATCACGGTGTAGAAATCGATGCGCGAGCTTTTCAACACCCTCAAAACACAGGTAAAGGCCGCCAAGCATCAGTAGCGGCACCACTGCCCACGGGATAAAGAAGCTGATCAACAAGGCACTGGGAACGAGAATTGCCTTGTTGACCAGCGAGCCTTTTGCCACCGCCCACACAACGGGTAATTCGCGATCGGCAGTTAACCCCGTAACTTGCTGGGCATTGAGAGCCAAATCATCGCCCAGTACGCCGGCCGTCTTCTGAACAGCAACTTTGCTGAGCACAGCGATATCGTCAAGCAGCGTCGCGATATCGTCGATCAGGGCAAACAGACTCGATCCTGCCATAGAAAATCCATCACTCTCTAAGTTCATTTTTCATTCGATTTACCACTCGATACAAACTCCGCTTCGCTCAGTTTTCCGTCCTGATTGACATCAAACTTTGGAAAACGCTTAGGCGCCTCATCGGGATCTGGCTGGCCCCGCAAGAACTCCTCGCGCGACAGAAAGCCATCCTGATTGAGATCGCGTTTCTTGAACATACTGGTTCGATCTTGCGCGGGCTTCGTCTGCTTGGTGGGCGCAACAGCAGCTCCTGCCGTCGTCTTGAATTGGGGCTTGGCGTCGGGATACTGCGCCAGCAATTTCGACATATCTTGCACGATCGTCGGGTTGCCAGCGGCAAGATTCTTCGTTTCCAGCGGGTCCTCCAAATAGTCGTACAGTTCGAACTCGACATCCGATTGACTGCCGCGGGTTTTCCATTCCACCAGCCGATAGCGTTTGTCGCGCAGCGCGATGCCAAGTCGGTCGCCACGTGGATAAACATGTGTCACCTGTTCACGGGCTTGATTCGATTTCCCGGTGAGCACGGACGCGAAACTTTGGCCATCCAAGCCAGCAGGAGCCGGCAAGCTGGAAAGCGCGCACAGGGTCGGAAAGATATCCACCGACTCGATCATTGCCTGCGTGTGGACACCCGTTTGCAAACCGGGACCTGCCACGATGACCGGAATACGGGCAGCATTTTCGTAATTCGAATGTTTGCACCACATGCCATGATCGCCCAGATGCCAGCCATGGTCACCCCACAACACGACGATGGTGTTTTGAGCCAACTGATTCGCATCCAGCGCACTCAGCACACGTCCAATTTGGGCATCGGTATAACTGGTTGCCGCGTAATAGCCATGAATCAAGTGGCGCGTCGTGGCGGCATCGATAACACCCTTGGCAGGCATGTCAGCATAGCCATGCAATTCACCACCCCCCGTAGGCGCGTATTCGGGTGCCCCTTGGGGCGCAACCGTGATGGCAGGTTGCGGCAGATTTTTAGGATCAAATCGATCCCAATATTTCTTTGGTGCAACAAATGGCAAATGCGGTTTAAGAAAACCCACGGCGATGAAAAACGGTGCCTGCGGCTGTTGTGCAGCAGTTTCTAATCGCTTGACCGCTTCGGCCGCAATCTGCCCGTCGCTGTAAAAGTCGTCGGCCACATCGGCGTTCTCCGTAGCGTTCCCATTCTTGCTGCCATCGGATTTCGTCTTCGCTTGACTGGTACTTTCCGGGAGCGCATAACTTGGGGCTTTGGGTCGCCAGTGCGGAACACTCCATGAGGCCTCATCTTCGTGATTGCCATGGCCCACGTGGAAGATCTTCCCCATTCCCTCGGTGCGATAGCCCTGCTGTTGAAAGTACTGCGGCAACGTGACTGCGTTCGGAGCAGCCAAACGAAAGTGGGTAGGCAAGTCGTAGATGCCTAGTGTCTGCGGTCGCAGGCTGGTCAACAACGCATTGCGTGACGGTGAACAAACGGCCTGATTACAGTAGGCAGATTCAAACAACACACCACGTTTGGCCAGACGATCCATGTTCGGAGTGCGCGCGTGCGCATCACCATAACAACCCAACACCGGTTTTAGATCATCCACACAAATGAGCAGGATATTGGGGCGTTCAGCCGCCCCGACCTGGCACCAACAGTTGGAAACTATGAGCCAAGCGAACGCCGTAGCCGAAACAAATCGTCGCCATGACATGATGGATTGCCTTGGAGGAAAGGGCAGAGGAAACTGAGGAAGTGCAACCTCAGTAGCGTACTCAATCCTCGAGCGGTTTGCAGCCCTAGTGTGCTTGACGTGGCTGCCAATTCGTGTGCGTTGTTGAAAAGCGAACTGGCAATACCGCTACTTGACACCTATTCCAGCCGGCCGACCACTAATCGCTCCGCGCAAGCCGATAACCTGACTCGGATCGCGCGCTACCTTATCGGTGAAAATACGGACATCCTCGACAATCGGCTGTAACCTGCGTGTCAGCGTTTCTACATTCTCCAATGTGCGGACGAGCGAGAAATACAATTCATCATCCTCAAGCAGTTTAGACACCGTTCCTTGACTGTTATTCACCTTAGCAGCGACTTGGCGAACATCAACGAGCAACGCATCGAGATTATTTAAGGTGCGCACGGCATCCGAAATCAATTTATCCCCCTGCTCGCCGAGCGGTTTCGTGAATTGCGCCACGTTCTTCATCGTTTCGCCAGCAGCCAAGCCGACTTCTTCAAACGATGCCAGCGTGGATTTTGTTTGCTGCATTACACTTTCGGCTTCGGTCATCAAAGCCGGCAGCCGACTTGAAGTCGTATCGATGGCAGATTTCAGCGCAGGGTCGCCAAAGAGCCCTTCGATGGCGTTCAATGTTTCGTTGAAGTTATCGATCGTCCGTCCAATTTTTTGCGTTACCGCTTGAACTTGACCGTCGCTCCCCCCGATGACTTTGCGAATATCTGCCGCCAACAAATTAACCTGTGTACTTGCCTGTTCGATCGACGCGAGAGTTGTGTCAAACGATTGCTGCATGGTCAGCAGCGCATTGAGCGGATCGGGGGCAACTTGACCAGCTCCAGGTCCACCTGAATAGTCACCGTCTTTCAGATAGGTGTCCGCAATTTGCTGCTCGTTAGGATCCATAACACCATCCTTTGGAGAGCCGCCAACACCGTCAAATCTCGCCAGCCGAATGGCAGGAGTGCTGGGCACAAATTCAATCACTGCATCACCTGTAATCAGCGAACCGGTGCCAATTCGAGCAACTTCACTGGCCCGGACTTTGACTTTCGAATCCAGCTCCAAACGCAGTACCACTCCACCCTCTTCGTCACGGCTTTGTTCGTTGACATCTAGCAATTGAACATCCGTGACGCGACCAATTTGCACGCCGTTCTTCCGCACTGGCGTATCGGTTTCCACACCTGGTGCGGCTGGAAATTTAATGCTTACCTGATAGCGTTTGGCAAAGAAGTTCGGCGCAGCGCCGAAGAAAAGGATCAAAATAATGACGATCACCAAGGAGGCGACAACTAGCACGCCGACTCCAAACCGATAACCTTGTTCGTCCATAATTTCTGTCTCAATTCCCTTCAAAGGCAGATCTTGGCATATTTCAATTTTTTAGCGTCTGAAACAGCCTCAACGCTGTCGTGACTTCACCGGAAATTCTTCTGCCAGCATCGGCGTTTCTTCAAACCCATCAAAGCTGGAAACACGCAATTCCATCAGCCGCTCACCCGCCTCGCCCTCGACGAATTGATGCACACGAGGATCTTTTACTGTCGCCAAGCCTTCCGGCGTGCCGTCGTAGATCACCTGACTCTCACCCTTTTTCAGTCGAGCAAACGGATAGAGCATGATGACCCGATCCGCCACTTTTTTGGCTGTACGCATGTCATGTGTCACAATTAAACTCGTCACATTGCCCTTGTTCCGAGTTCGCAGCATCAATTCGTTGATCACGTCACTCATGATGGGATCCAAGCCAGTGGTCGGTTCATCGTAAAGCATTAGTTCGGGTTGCAAGATTAATGCACGAGCTAAACCGACTCGCTTGCGCATGCCGCCGGACAGTTGCGATGGTCGTTTTGGCAGTACATTCTCCGGCAATCCGACTTCCGCCAGTCGTTCGACGACCATCCGATCGAGGTTTTGCCCACTCGCCAGCCCATGCTGCAGGATAGGGAAAGCAACGTTCTGACCGATTGTCATGCTGTCAAACAAAGCCGCGTTCTGGAAGACGAAGCCGAACTTGCGACGCAGCCGTGTCAGCTCGACATCACCCAAGCGATTGATATCGGTGCCAGCATACAGGACTTCCCCGCTGGTCGGCTTAATCAAGCCTACGACCGACTTGAGCAACATCGTTTTGCCACAACCACTTTCGCCAATCACAGCCACCGTTTGACCGCGCGGAAACTTCAGGCTGATATTATTGAGGATCGTTTGCTTGGAGAACTGCAAAGTCATGGCGCGCAACTCCACTAGCGGCGGCTTGCTTTCAGCCGCACTCACTCTATCGCTAGCGAGTAGATCGAGGTCAGTCATCAGAACAGCTTCGCACCTTGTGGCCAGATCGCCACGTAAATTGCATCCAGGAAGATATTGAGCATTAGGTCGATGCCCAGGATCAGCACGAAGCTAAAAACGAAAGCCGCCGTGGCCGCGCGACCCACTCCCTCAGCACCCGCTTGGCAGTTGAAGCCACGATAACAGCTGACGATTGCAATCGTGCCTCCAAAAAAGAAGCTCTTAAAAATGCCGGTGAAGAGGTCGAATCCACCCACGAATTGGCGACTATTATTGAGATACTGATAGTGGTCGATGCCCAACATGACGACGCTGTAAAAGTAGCCACCCACAATTCCCATGAAATCGGCCATGACAGTCAGGGCCGGTATCAACAGAATGCAGGCTAAGAACCGAGGCACAACCAGGTAATGAATCGGATTGGCACCCATGCTAATCAGCGCATCGATCTGTTCAGTCACACGCATGGTGCCGATCACGGCCGCCATGGCACTCCCAACGCGACCGGCCAGCATCGTCGCCGCCAGTACCGGCCCCAGTTCACGCACCAGGGACATGTTGATCACCGCTCCCAGTTTGCTCTCCAGCCCAATGCTGCGAAACTGTGCGAAGCTTTGTACCGCCAAAACCATTCCAATGAAGGTTCCTGTCAATGCGACCACCGGTAGACTCAACACACCGACATGGTAAAAGTTGGGGAGCAGCGTCCCTTTTCTCGGCCAAGCAGTAAACAGCCAGACGAACATCCGACCGGCAAAAATCGCCATGTCACCGAGACTGCTAATCGCATCAACAACAATATCGCCCCAGTCGGTGACCCAACGCGTCAACGCACCCTGAACGCCCATTTGGGGCGTGATGCGGCTTTGCGAATGTGACGAAAGTGAGGACAATTGAGGGCTCCGCTGATAGCAAAACGCTGCGCGCAATCTGTTAAATTGTATCGGTTGCGCAAATACTGACGCTTGAGTCGCTCGGACTAAATTTCGAAAACCTTCAATCAATTTGTTAAATCGAGTCTAAACGCCCGCCATGCCGCTCCGCTTCGACATCATTACGCTGTTTCCGCAGATCTTTGCTAGCTACCTTGGCGAGAGTCTACTCTCGAAGGCAATTGCGGCTGGTTTGCTGGAAATTCACACTCACGATTTGCGGCAGTGGTCTCGCGACAAGCACCATAAGGTGGACGCCAAACCGTTTGGTGGCGGACCTGGCATGCTCATTCAGGTGGAACCGGTGGTCGAATGCGTCGAAGCCGTGCGGGCGTTTGCTAGCGAACCAGGTGAATTAATTTTACTTAGTCCCGCTGGCGAAAAACTCGAGCAGGTAATCGTGTCAGAGCTAGCATCCCAGTCGCGGCTGATCCTGTTGTGCGGCCGCTACGAAGGTTTCGACCAGCGGGTCATCGATATTCTGCAGCCGCGCGAAATTAGTCTGGGTGATTTTATACTCAATGGTGGCGAGGTCGCGGCCATGGCTATCATTGAGTCGACGCTGCGTCTGATTCCAGGTGCCCTGGGAGACGAACGCAGCTCGCAAGAGGACTCCTTTTCCGACGAAGCCTCGCTCGAGTTTCCGCAATACACGCGGCCACGAGAATTTCGAGGATTGAGCGTGCCCGATATTTTGTTGAGCGGAAACCATCAGCAGATTGCGGCTTGGCGAGCTGAACAACGCCAAACGCGTACCGCCACCCGCCGCCAG
>JBBQRC010000331.1:0-6251 GCA_038215215.1 Pirellulales bacterium | reverse complement strand
GCTCAACCACCGGCTAATGGCTGTAAAGCCTCCGGCTTAAGAAATGCCGACGTCGTTGCCTGAACGCATTTTCAAAAACAGTTGAGCTTGCGTCGCAAGGCCTGGAGGGCCGATACACGAATGCTGACACGATTCGATCGGGCCAACGCTCGACGCGAAACGCGCTGGCACACGTCCCCCGAAATACGACGCACTTGAAACATCGTTACTGTAACGGCTGTTGCGGTTCGAACGGTGACCAGTTAAATGGCAGCATCAGCGCTCACCGCTAAGCCGTTGCTTCGAGCACCCCGGGTGGTGCTGTTGCTCGCCCACAGGCTCGCACCGCTTACCCGGGGCTAACGAAAAGCGGCCACGCTGTGGCTGGTCAATCGAGTTGGACGAAATGTTGGTTGTGACAACATAATGCGTTTAAAGGTTCCGGCGGCTGTCGGTATGCAATGCGAGGATTTGCCCACTGGCACAGATTGCACCAGCTACGACGGCCTCGAAATTTGGTTACTGTAACGAATGTTGCCGTTCGAATAGTAACCAAGTTGCATTACTTGGGCGCGGGAGGTACACCAGCGTCCGGCTGCGCCGCCGCTGGTTCCTCAGAGTTCGTCGGCTCAGCATTAGCTGACTTTGGCTTGGCGGTGCTGGAAGCCTCCGCTGGGGAGCCCTGGGCTGCATCGACTGGCCCTGGCTGAGGCGTCTTTGGAGCGGGAGCCGAGCCTTCCTCGGGAGCAGCCACTGTGATGCCCGCACTACCAGCGGCCGGGGTGGACGTTGGCTCAGGCGTTGGCTCATTAGTCGGAGCAGTTGTCGGCTCGTTGGCTGGTGCTGCTGTCCCAGGCGCTGGTGAAACAGAGCCCCCCTCACCATCCTGCTTGACCGCGCTCTCAGATTTTCGCAACATCTCCGTCAAGAAGTCCCGATTTGGATAACGCGCGGGCCACTCAGAAACCATGCCCAGCAACGTGGGATCAACCAAGTTATCCTTGTTAATCTCTCGGAACCGAAGGAAGTTTGCCAATGGAAAATCCTTAGGCACTTCGGGTTCATCGAGCAGCTTGCGGTAGCTGTCGATGGCTGCCACGACATCGTCCGCTGAATCGTCGAGCATCATTGAAGGGAACTTGTTGTACAGTTCGTCCCACGCCTTCCAAGCCACATTGTATTTGGCCAGCGCCTGGTCCAGTTCACCCTTGTCGAGCAATTGATTCGCATCGTACATGTTGGTGCGCGCGACGATTGCCGACGGTTCCTGCTCTGCCTCGCACCGGATCTTCCAGTAACCGTAGTTGATCTGGTTGCGGTAAATGTCCACGTGCTGGATATACGTTCTAGCTCTTTCGACTCTTTCCGCCAATTGAAAACCCTCGACCTGCTGGTCGGCGGGCAATCCCGCCGCCACGACTTTGGGCTGCAGGTTCAAGATTTCACGGGCCTGTTCGGCAGCCACAAGCTGATCAAAGTTGCGATCGATCTCGTCGACCGCCAGTGCATCCAATTGTTCTTGGGTCAGCTGATCGCGTTGCTTAGCAAGCATTTTTTCGTAGGTCTCGCCACAGAAATCCTTAAACTCCTGCTCTGCCTTGTGGAGATCTTCATTCGCCCGCCCGATGATGTTGAGGGAGATCTCGTCACCAAACGTCGTCTGGATCGGCATGTCTCCAAACTTTTTCAAGTCGGCAGCGGCGCGTCGCCAGGCAACCAGCGCAGCATCCCCCAATTTACCCTCAGCTTGCAGAGCTTCCGAATATTTCGTCAGCCATGAGGAGCTCATGCGGTAGAACATCAAGGGACTACGCGCAGGCATGCACCTGTCCAGGACCATGGCGTAGGCTCGCTCGTAATACAATCGCCCGGTCAGCCAGTTATCTGGTTTCTTGTCAGGACCAAGGCCATCCTGGTCCAGCACATCCAGGCTGGTTTCGGTAATCTGATTATGGAAATTGATGTCGTTGCGATAGAGTTCGCGGAATTGTCGCTTTTCATCCGCCACCCCCATCTTGTTGCCGAAGAACCAGCCTAATTCGTACGGCATTTCCGTCTTGCGTTTGTTGTATTTTGATCCTTTGACCAAGTACTCAATACCGCGTTTCACCCACTCGTAACGCTGGCGATAATCGTCAAATTCAACTGAAATGTTGTAGGACAGATTATGCGACTGGAATTCCCAGACTTTGACGAAGTGCGGTTGTAGGATCGCGATTTGATTGAGGGTGGCCGATAGCCGGTCCCAATACTGCTTTTTCTTGTATTCTTCTGCCTGGTTCCACAGAATCGAGGCGGCCACGCCGCGCAATCCAAGGGTCGCCAGTCGCATGGACTCGCTGGCCGGATCGATTTCGCCCAAGTCACCTTGGCCCAAGTTGTATTTGGTGCGTAATTGCGCCAACGTTCCACCCTGGTTGGTAACCTCCCCATCTCGCTTGCGAATCGAGGGTGTGCCCAGTACGTACAGCGGTACTAACAAGGCCACCATGGCAACGATATAGAACAATCGACGACGAAGTGCGAGCAAATTCATGCCGCCATCTCCCGGGTCTTAAGGAAGAAATATGCAATGATACTAGTCAATACGACGTAGCTGAGCGTCATCGTGACATGCCGTGCCACCAAGCCGCCAAAGATATCGAATCCGTAGGCGACAAATTCCGACGTATTAAATGAGCGAAATGTTGGCAGGGCGCTAAACAAGGTGTACATCGTATACATGATTCCCTGGTCAGTCCGTTTGATAACCGTCTCGAGGACGCGGTTTCCCAAATCGAGTTCTACCATCGAACCAGATTGCAAAGGCAATCGGATCAACGACTCGATGGGGCCACCACCTGGCATCGTTCCACTGGCAATATCGATGGCCATGCCGCCGAAGAAGCCCAACATCAGACTCGTCAAGGTGGCAATCATCGCCACCGGCCCACTGAGGAAAGTGCTAAACATAACCCCTAAGCAGATAATCAAAACCATTTGCATCCAAATGCCCAGGAAGCCTTTGAACATGTTCCAGCCAAAGGTACTTTCACCAGCCAGCAAGTAAAGATCTGGTTGGGCCATGCCGAAATATTGCCCCCCGTCCGCGCAGCGAATCAGCACTTCAAGTTTGCCGTCGGGCGCCAGGTCCTTATAGATATCGATTTCTTGAGGCACGCCATCGATGTTACCCGCCAGTTTGCGAGGGATCTCGCGATGGTCCAACATGAATTCCTTGACGACGAAGCGGATTCTTTCGCTCTCCACCCGCTTGTTGGGATTGCGAAGGATGATTTCACCCTGAACGCCCGTGATAATATCACCTTTGTAAGTTCGAAAGGCTTTGATGTTCATCTCGATGGGAATAATGTCACCAAAACGGCTCTCTGTGACGTTATCGAAAGACCAAATCGCGGACATCAGCGAGTTGCCTTCTACGTATTTGACGTACTCGTCTTCGTAGCCGACATTTAGCCCCTCGGCACTGTCCTCGCCCTGGCGATTGGTGAATCGCATCTTGCCGAAAACCGGAATGCGGGCGGCCAATAAGCCTTCCGGCGGACCCACTTCATATTCTACTTTGCCATCTTTGACAGAAGAACGCACCACATGCTGGTGACTCTTTTTTTCGTTGGTGGTTCCCAGCCTCTCTGAACCCTCACCAATTGCTTCAGGCTGCATGGCAAAAGTGTGGTCGTGCCGCGCATCGTAGCTCGTCTTACCCGTTCCATCCTCGGCGATTTCAACTATCTCGTGGCGGTGGTCGATACCACGTACGACGAAGACGTAACTGAGCAATCCCATGGCGGCAATCAGCACCGTTCCCACGGCGCTGAAACCCAAAATCCGACCGAGCACGATTTCCGTATTCCGCACTGGCTTGGTGGCGATCGTTTGAATGGTCTTGTTCTTGATGTCGGCCGGTATGCTAAAGCAGCTTAGAAACAGCCCCAGCAGCAGCACCAGATAGCTCGTTCCCGTCATCACGAAGGGGATATACAAACGGGCCACGTTGTCGGTACCTGGGTCAAGAAACCAACCGCCAAACAACAAACCGACGATGAACACCGCCATGACGACCAAGACGCGACGGCGAATCGCTTCCTGAAAGGCCAGCTTCGATAACGCGTAGACACGGCGAAATGTTGTGTTCGGTAAGTCCCGAGCCAGTAGTTCGTAGATCACTCGCGTGACAACGTAAAAACCTTCACCCGGTCCGTGGCGTCGTAGGGCGACGAGGTAGCAGACGAAAAAACCAAGCACAGCCATGGCGGCAACGACAATCGCACCGTGCAACAGCCCGCCACGGAAAATGAGCCACTCAAAGTAGCTCCACATTTGATCGGCTTCGATTCGCATTTAACGGTCGTGATAGGTTAACGGATGGAGGATTGAGAAATAATTTGTATGCGGCCAAGGAAGCTACTCTCGAGGCCAACTTAGGATGGGTGCACCGTATTATTCGGTGGCTGGATTATCCGCTGGCTGGCCCCTTATCGGGAATTTGGCCCAACTCGGCAACTAGCCTTTTTAGGTTTTTAGCCCAATTGGGTAACTGGTCCTATTTGGTAATTGGCCGCTGGCCAGGACGATCATCACGAACGATATCCAAAAACAATTCTTCCATGGTGGTGGTCGGATTGTCGAGAGACACCAGTTCCCCCCCTGAATTCCTGATCAAGTCGGCGATCTGCTGTTTGACCTCTTCCGTCAAACCTTTGGCGTGGACTTCGGTAACGTCGCGCACCTTGAGCAGCGTGTCGACGCGGCCCAATTCACGCAATTCTCCCTGGTGCAAAATGGCCACACGATCACAAACATCTTGGACGTCGGCTAGTTGGTGCGAGCAGAGCAGGATCGTCTTGCCCTCATCGCGAAGCCGCATAATCAAGTCTTTCATTTCGCGGCTGCCGATTGGATCCATGCCCGTTGTTGGTTCGTCGAGGATCAATAGGTCAGGCTCGTTGATCAGTGCCTGGGCC
Source organism: Pirellulales bacterium (assembly GCA_038215215.1). Taxonomy (GTDB): domain Bacteria; phylum Planctomycetota; class Planctomycetia; order Pirellulales; family Pirellulaceae; genus Aureliella. Next base: position 1,308 of record JBBQRC010000331.1, on the reverse strand, counting down.
AAGCCGATGCGGCGCGTCATCCCTTTCGAATATTCTCTCAGTTGCCGGCGACGGGCGCGATCTAGGCCGACCATCTTGATCAACTGATCACTGCGTTGACGACGCACATCGGCGGGCATATCAAACAGCCGTCCGTAGAAATCGAGCGTCTCTTCGGCGTTCAGGAATTTGTAGAGGTACGATTCTTCGGGCAAATATCCGATCCGCTCGTTTTTGCTAACGTCGCTGGCGTCTTTGCCAAATACGAACGCACGGCCGGAGGTCGCGAACAGCAGTCCCTGAATCAGCTTGATGGTGGTTGATTTCCCGGAGCCGTTGGGACCGAGCAAGCCGAAAATCTCCCCCTTCTTAACTTCAATATCAAGCGCCTTCAGAGCTTGAACTTTCTTGCGGCCCCAAAAGTCGCGGTAAGTCTTACCGAGGTTTCGGGTTTCGATCACCACATCCGACTTGGTCGCGGTGGACTTGGCTGGCTCAACGGCAGGCGAAGCACTCATGGATGTTCCTTGGCACGATCAGGAAATATTTTCGGAAGAGGTGAATTTCCAGCAGTTTTCAACGGCTCACTAAGGGGGTAAGGCGTTGCATCTGGCCGGAGGTCGGGACGCCTGGACTCAAGATCGGCCCGCAGTTTCAAGACGAAGTCTCTGGAGCTACGAAAGTTGCAGCTAAACGGTTCAGAACGAACCATTATTTCGGCATTCCGAAGAAAATTAGCCTCGTTTCGGGAGCACCGATCGCCGCGCCTTTAGAAGGGAACTATAAATAGGCCCGATACGACTGGCAAGCGGTGCAATGGTCACCCATCCGTCGCGGCAAAAGAAAATGCGACGCGAATCGATATGGCCAAGCTGCAATGGATCTTATTCCTTCAGCCCCAAATGTTCCAGCCATTTGCGTGTTGGTTTGCTATCCGGCTTGGCGTCAGTTCGTCTCCCGGCATTCTCGGCTCCGCTAGCCAAGACAACGGGTAGCGATGAATTTTGTACTTCGCGGAGCCGTAACTGTTCTTGCAGTTGAGCGCGTTCCCGGCCCAGTTTGGCCCGCTCGAGAGACATCTCTATTTCAGCCTGCCGCAGTTTGTCCTGCCAGTCCTGCTGAATGGCTTTGAGTCGTTCGCGCTCCTGCTGGATCAATTCGTTACTATCAAATACCTGGGCGATTGCCGCTGCGCCAATAGCGACGCCCGAGCGGGCATTCGATTGCTGCTCAATGATCGATTGCAATTCCCGAATTTCGCGGTCACGGCGTTCCATTTCGGCCTGCGTTCGGGCGAGAATTTCGGTAATTTCTACGCGTTTGTGATCG